>NZ_JAUFQE010000001.1:1500000-1800000 GCF_030409755.1 Vibrio lentus | reverse complement strand
TATTCAAGTATATCGGATAAAAGGCGCTGGCTCTATTACTCTTCCGAGTGAGCTTTAGTCACGACAGGCAAATGGCACTCGACAACGAAAACTTAAGTTCACTTGATTAGCAGGCACAAAAAAGCGGACACCCTTCTCACGTTGAATCCGCAAGAAAGATGTCCGCTTCTACTGAATCTCGCTTAAAGCAGGATGAAGATACCTGCTAAACACGCACTCATTAGGTTGGCTAGCGTACCAGCAGCTACCGCTTTCAAACCTAGGTTAGCAACTTCAGCACGACGCTCTGGTGCCATAACACCAATTGAACCCAGCTGAATTGCGATAGAACCAATGTTAGCAAAGCCACATAGAGCAAAAGTCACGATGACTTGGCTGTGTTCAGATAGCAGCGCTTTATTCTCAACGAAATCGATGAAAGCAACAAACTCGTTCATTACGATCTTCTGACCAATGTAAGAACCCGCCATCAATACTTCATCACTCGGGATACCGATCAGCCATGCTAGTGGTGAGAACAGGTAACCGAAGATAGCTTGCAGCGTAATACCCGCAAAACCGAACGTCTCACCTAAGCTTTCTAGGCCCGTGTTCACCATCGCAATCACACTCACGAATGCAATCAACATAGTACCAACGGCTACCGCTACCTTCATACCGTTCATTGCGCCGCTTGCCAGTGCATCGATCACGTTGCTTTGGTCAGCTTTATCAAGTTCGATATGGTCGTAGTCACTTGGTGTGCTGCGCTCAGGAACGATGATCTTCGCCATTAACAGACTACCCGGAGCTGCCATGAAGCTTGCTGCGATAAGGTATTTAAGTTCAACACCTAAACCAGCATAACCACCAAGCACACTGCCCGCTACCGACGCCATACCGCCCGCCATTACAGCAAACAGTTCAGAACGAGTCATAGACTTTAAAAATGGACGAATAAGAAGAGGAGACTCACCCTGAGAAAGGAAGATATTACCTGTCGCAACCAAAGATTCAGCTTTACTGGTGCCCAGCAGTTTTTGCACCGCCCCACCAAGAACTTGAATCACTTTCTGCATGATGCCTAAGTAATAAAGTGCCGAGATCAAAGCGCTAAAGAAGATGATAATAGGAAGTACGCGAATCGCGAAAATGAAACCATCAGTAGCAAGGTCACCGAAAAGGAAAGCGATACCAGCGTCCGCAAAACCAAGCAGGCTTGAAACACCATTGCTCATGCTCGTTAGTGCCAATTGTCCCCATGGGAAATACAACACTAAGGCTGCAAAACCAATTTGAAGTAACAATGCACGAGACACGGTTTTCCAGTTAATAGAAGAGCGACTCTCAGATAACAGACATGCGCAAGCAATCAGTGCAATAACACCGACAAGACCAAATAGAATATTCATAATGTGTCCTAGTAATCCTTAAAGAGTGAACATGAGCCAAACAAATGACATCAAAGGAATAGGACAAAGAACCGCAAGCAAAACGCTACGCGATGAAGGAGCTAACAAGGTTAGCGAGTGTGACAACGAGTTGTTCATGTAAAAAATCACCTTATACAAGCAGTGGAACGTAGCTGGTCCGGTCCGTGGGGTCATTCACATATCCATGTGACGGCTTGTATTGGCTAAGCACCGGCTTAAAACCGGAAAAGAAGTATAAACAGTTAAGTGAGACTTTCATCACATTTCTTAACGCAAACGTTCGCGCGGTCAAGGATTAAACAAAACGCGGTGTTTATCATCATCTACGTGCTTCAAAAGCTGTAAACAATCTGTATGAGGTTGATTTTGGAATGTTAAATCTTTAAGAGTCTTCGAGTAACCACTCGGTTAATTCTGTGTCATTCTTTAAGCTTTTCTGTGCTCTACCTCATTTCCGAACACTTCAATATTCATCTTGAGTTTAGATACGTATATACTTTGTTTGATCTCACAAAATAATTATCTATAAAATTCCAATAGAGCTGATTAGATATAACGGCCTTCGAGACTAAGAGAGGAAACACGTGAAGAAAATGGACGCTCCACACGACATGACGAACGGAGCTAAATTCAAAACAAATAGACATGGCTATGTGACAGTAGTTGAATATTATAATACCCATACTGTTATTGTCGCGTTTGAAAACACCGGAAATATCCGCGCTATCAGTGCGGCGAAATTACGTACAGGTCAACTTACCGATCGTTCTATTGCGCCTGAATCAATTATAATTGGTGAAAAAGTTGAATCCGTTAAACATGGCATTCTTACTATCACTCAAGTTGAATCTGAAAATATTGTCGTGCTCAAAAATGCTAATAACGAAGAAATTAGAATGTTATTACCCGCTGTGCAAAAAATGAAAGACAAAGTAGAAGAAATCGACAATGAAAAAACCGAGATGCCAAAACCAACCTCTCTGAGTCAATTAACCAAAAGAAATAAAAAGACCAAAGACGTTAATAATATGCTTAAGAAGATGCTTACCGACTACGGTCGATACGATTAGTGCATTAATTCCGCTATAAACTCCACAATATTCACATTCCGATAGACAAATAAAAACAAGCCCTGCCTTTCTCAATAAAATACGTTGCATATTCGAGTGAAAAGTTAAATTTGATCAAAGTCTCACTCTGGATCTTTGCCATAAATTAACGAGATCTGCATCACAATCTCATTTTGACTTTGTGATGCAAGTCTTATTGAAATCTCAATATTTCCATTACTATGCTCTCACACAATAAGAGAACGAAGCTTCTCAACCCTTAAAATCCAATTGAGACAAATATTATGAAAAAGATTCTTGTAGTTTGCGGTAACGGCCTTGGTACTTCACTTATGATGGAAATGGCAGTAAAAGAAGTAGCTAAAAAAATCGGTTTCGAAGCAGAAGTTGATCACGAAGATCTATCATCTGCAGCATCAAGCAATGCGGATATTTGGGTAGCTGCAACAGACGTTGCAAACCAACTAAAAGAAGGCGGAAAAGAAAACATCATCAGCCTTAAAAATATTTTTGACAAAGCATCAATCGAAGAACAACTAAAAACTTTCATGTAAGGTCAAAATTATGCAAAACTTTTTCGAGTTCATGCTCGGCTTATTAAAAGAGCCAGCGATCATGGTAGGTTTAATTGCTTTCATTGGTCTTGTTGCACAGAAAGCAGATATTTCTACCATTCTAAAAGGCACAATTAAAACCGTAATGGGTTTCCTAATTTTAGGTTTTGGTGCTGGCGCTCTTGTTGGCGCTCTAAATAACTTCTCAGTTGTATTTACAGAAGCATTCGGTGTACATGGTGTTATTCCAAATAACGAAGCGATTGTGGCATTAGCACAAGAAGCATTCGGTTATGAAATGGCTCTAATCATGTTCTTTGCATTCGTTGTGAATATTTTATTGGCTCGTTTAACTCCTTTAAAATATATTTTCTTAACGGGTCACCACACCATGTTTATGTCGATGCTAGTGGCAGTTATTCTGTCTTCAGCTGGCATCGAAGGAACCGTTTTAGTCGCTATTGGTGCAATTCTTGTCGGCACACTGATGGTTGTGATGCCTGCACTGGGCCAGAAGTACACTGAAAAAGTAATGGGTACAGACCAACTGGCTATCGGTCACTTCTCTACCCTTTCTTACATCGTGTCTGGTTTCATTGGTAGCAAGTTCGGTGACACATCGAAAACAACGGAAGACATTCAAGTTCCTAAAAGCTTAATGTTCCTACGTGATACACCAGTCGCAGTAGCAACAACCATGGCTATCTTCTTCATGCTTGCGTCTATTATTGCTGGCGGTGAGTTTGTAGAAACAGTATCAAGTGGTCAGAACTGGGTTGTATTTACCTTCATGCAATCTCTCATCTTTGCGGGTGGTGTTTACATCGTACTGCAAGGTGTGAAGATGCTGATTGCTGAAATCGTTCCTGCATTTAAAGGTATTTCAGACAAACTAGTACCGGGTGCAAAACCTGCTCTTGATTGCCCTATGGTATTCCCAGTAGCGCCAAACGCAGTACTTATCGGCTTCCTATGTTCTTTCGGCGCTGGTCTACTCGCAATGGCAGTACAAGGCGCACTTGGTTGGACAATCATTGTAGCGGGCGTAGTTCCTCACTTCTTCGTTGGTGGCGCGGCTGGTGTTTACGGTAACGCAACAGGCGGTTTACGCGGTGCAATCCTAGGTTCATTTACGCAAGGTCTGTGTATTTCATTCCTACCAATGCTGCTACTTCCAGTACTGGGTGGCCTTGGCCTTGAAGCAACAACATTCGCTGACTTCGACTTCGGTGTGGTTGGTCTGATTCTAGGGTGGATTGTTTCATGAGCCTGTTTGATTTAGTGGGTAACCAAGGCGTTATCATCAACTCTGAAGAAAACCTAACGGTTGATACAGCGATTGATGTGACATGTTCAACACTGCTAGCGAGCAACAAAATCGAAGCAAGCTATGTTGAAGCTATCAAGCAAAAGCACAAGGATATTGGCGCGTACTATGTGCTTGCACCAAAGATTGCGATGCCTCATGCTCGCCCTGAAGATGGTGTAAACGAAGCATCACTGCAAGTGACAGTATTCAAGAAGGGTGTTGATTTAGAGTCGGAAGACAACGGTGACGTTTATCTTTCAATCACTCTGGCAGCCATGGATTCAGATAGCCACATCCATACCATTATGGCGCTGTCTGAACTGTTCCAAAATGATGATGACATTGATGCCATTATCGCAGCGGAAACAGAGCAAGCGATCATCGAGATCTTAAAGCGATACTAGCTTCAATTTTTAGGTCTTAACCTTTAGCTCCTGCTGATGTTTATCTCCTAAAAGCCCCATTAAAAAAGCGATAGCCTCGGCTATCGCTTTTCTGGTTCTGGTTCTGGTTCTGGTTCTGGTGCTTAGTCATTTATCTTCTAGCATGACTTGCCAATACGTGGTTTACAAAAATACATGGTTTACAATTACACGACTAACAAGTGCATCACACCAACGCCTCACAACCAATAAGCATTCACTAGCGTTAAAACGCAAACATTCTTTTATCGGTCGATAATTCAAAGCAGTATTGTGCGTGTTTTTCAAGGCATTCAAACACTTCTCGATCTAACTTATAGTTTTCAACATGGTCTCTCAAAATTGCCATCGTCTGCTCTAACGTCATACCAGCACGATACGGACGTGACTGAGATAATGCTTGGAATACATCGACCACAGCGACGATCCGACTCGGTTGATCCAACTCTTCTGCCGTTTTGCCCATCGGATAACCTGAACCATCTAATCTTTCATGATGATTGGATGCCCACTGGCAAACCTGAGGAGAACTAAACAACTCTTGCAGTGCAAATCGAGTATCTGTTGCATGTCGCTTAATACAACAATACTCCTCTTCCGTTAGCAAATCCGGCTTATGAAGAATGTCATTAGGTGTTTGCAGTTTGCCGATGTCATGAACTAGCCCTGCTAAATAGAGTTTGCGCTGAGTTGTGTATGAATAACCCAACTGCTTGGCGAGATATTCTGAAAGTTGCCCTACCTTCAAAGAGTGCTTAAAGGTAAATGAACTCTTGGTATCAACCACATTGGCAATGAATTCGGCAAAAGCCACGGTTTCATCCAGCGACATTTGTTGAGAGAAGAACGGCACAGGCTCAAAGTTGTCCCGCATGTTTTCAATGTAAGGGATCTCCATCGAAAACCAGAAATCGTCCAGATCGACTAACTCACACATATGTTGCACGAGATTGGTTTCGAACATCTCGTCCGCTTGTTCAGTTAAACGTTCAATAATGCTCGCTTTGCCATCCGGTGTTAGGTTTCCATACCGATCTGAAGAAGTGATGCCGTAAAGGTAGTCCACTCGATCCGCGAGCATGACAATCGCAGCCAACTCTTTTTCTAACTCACTGATCGGCATCGCTTTAAGCTCAACCCAAGGGGTATGGTGATAAAGCACCGGCTTAGCGAATATAGACAGAACCGGGCACTCTTTTAGGATTTGGTAGCCCTTTTGGCAATGGTGATAGCTCGCATCTGGAATAAACCCAGAAGTCAGGCTGAGTTGCTCATCAATTTGCGATACGCCGCAGTCGTGAATTAACCCCAATGAGAACGCAAGTTGTGCCTGCTCTTCTTCCCACCCAACACTCAGAGCACATCGATACGCGATGTAACCCACCCTCTGTCCATGATTTTTGCTTTCAAAACCGACGTTATCAAGCGCCTTCGCAATACCAAATAGAGCCTTTCTAAGGTCTACGGTTACATTCTGGCAATGTTGATTCATTATTTAAGCCTAGCATTTTTATAGTTTTTATATATTTAGGTTGCCAATACTAATGCATAGTTAATGATTATATACACAACTATTGTAAGGTTTAATGAGTTTCGTGATAGAACTAACGTATCACGTAATATTCGTGCTACAAGTTGTTGCATATTGTTTATTATGCGACATTATATCCTGCTGTTAATCGTACATTTTCAAACCAACCGAGGACAAAAACACGTATGTTCGAAACTGTTATAGACGAAGAACTCTCCATTGCATTGGTCGAAGAAAGCTTCGCGACCCATTACGCTGACTATTCACAAAGCCAAAATGAGTATCTTAGCCAGTGGTTAGCATGGCCACCGCACTGCAAAACAGAGCAAGATTTTAGGATTTTCATCCAACGCTCATTACACGATTATGCTGAAGGGAAAAGCATGACATGTGCCATCGTGTATCAAGGAAAGATCGTCGGTAACTGCAGCTTCAATACCATCGACCACAATACCAAGAAGGTAACGATTGGTTATTGGTTGTCACAGACTCAACAAGGCAAAGGCATCGTCACTCGTGTGGTTCAAAAACTGATTGATATTGCTTTCAATGAGTTAGATATGGAAAAGATTGAAATATCAGCCGCTACTGAGAACATGAGTAGTCGTAAAGTTTGTGAGCGCTTACATTTCACATTGGAAGGCATCATCACTTGTAACGAGAACTTGAATGGTCGCATCATCGACCACGCTATTTATGGCCTGCATCGTTCAAAGAGATAAACGATAAGCGATAAGCGATAGCTATTTGAAAATTCCACAGAGTAGCTAGCAAGTTCACGATAAACACCTGTAGATTAAAAATAGCAAAGCCACGGCATTCGACCGTGGCTTTGCTATTTTACGAGCCTAAGTAGATCTTAAAGCACCCAGTTATACGACCTTAGGAATCACGATACTGAATTTAGCGCCACCGTGATTGCTGTCATCGATCTTGATATCCCAAGCAAGCTTCTTAGCCGCCGAAATAGCAATCGCAAGCCCTAACCCCGAGCCTCCCGTACTCGACGTTCTACTTGAATCTAGGCGAGAAAATGGCAGAAAGACTTCATCGCGTCTATCTTCTGGAATCCCAGAACCGTTGTCTTCAATAACCACCAGCCAACTCTCCGAGTTTTCATCCAGAGTCATCCAGATTTTATCTTGTGTATAGTTACCCGCGTTCTTGAGAATATTATCGAACACCAAACGAGCCATCATGCAATCGCATTTAATATTGAAGTCTCGCGTTATCTTAGATTCAAAGATGATGTTGTCTAATTCCGAGTAACGAATCCTATCCAAGCAATACTCAGCAAGATCCGCTCTCACTTTCACCAACTCAAAGAAAGAGTTATCCATCACGTTCAACTTCGACAGCATGATAATTTCTGAGGTCAGCTCGTTGATGTCTTCAATATAACCATCAATGTCATCAAACAAGGCTTGATGATGACTTGGTGCCCCTCTCCTCAATAGATCCGTTGCTAGCTGTATACGGCTCAACGGCGTACGAACTTCATGTGGGATGGCTTGGGCGAAGATATGACTTTGCTTAACTTTACTTTCGATCTCTTCCGCCATGACGTTAAAGCTGCAAGCAAGATCAGACACTGGATGTATCTCATCCATACTAGAACGGGTACTCAACTTACCTCGACCAAACTGCTTCTGCTTCTCAACGAGTAACTCGATTCTTTCCTGAAAGCGTCTCACAGGTAAGTAAACACTTGCACCAATTGCCACGATAACCGCCAGCAGTAGCCCTAATAGGAAGTGCCTTTCAGAATCCTCATACCATTCAATATCAGGCGAGAAGAAATCCCCTACCTCGCTGAATGCAAAGCTAAATTTAGAGTTGGGTAGTTGAAATACAGCCGAATAGAGATTGTTCTCACTGAGATAAATCGGAACACCATTTAACCTTGTATATAACTCGCATTTTTGGCAAGGAGCCTCTCCCGACCAATTTTCTAACAGGCGTAAATTGAAGATATAAAATTGTTGGTAGCCTGTTTTATCGAGCTCTTGGTATAGCGAGTTCTCTTGATTGCGCTGGCGGATATATTGTTCAACAAAGTAAGAACCATCGTTGAGAAACGTCTCTATCTCGGTTCTTCGCATATGCCCTTCACCAAGATTTAAGAACAAGAAGATCGTCGCCGACATCCCAATGACTATACCGAGGTATAAACGAGCGAACATAGAAACCGAACGAAACTTGGTAACAATAAACTTACGCAACCAGCATGTACCCCTTGTTACGAACCGTACGAATCAACTGTTTGTCTTTTGCATGTATACGAAGCTTGCGACGTAATCCTGAAACTCGCATATCAATCGAACGGTCATTAAACGCGTAATCAATCCCTCTGAATAGCTGACAGCACTGATCGCGAGTCACGACCTGACAGATGTTATTGACAAGAAGGTTGAGAATTTCAAATTCAGCAGAGGTTAACTTGAGATTTTGACCATATAACGTGGCACTTTGAGCCGTAGTATTAATGACAATATCACACTGTTTTTCAGTGCCTGTATCCATTGTTTCAACCGCAGGCGAAGCTCTACGCAACAAGGCTTCAATGCGAGCTAACAACGCGTGTCCACGAATAGGCTTAGTCACGTAGTCGTCTGCACCAAATTTAAATAAGCTAACTTCACTCATCTCATCTGCTGAAGCGGTAAGCACCAAAATGATTCCGTTGTAAAACTCACGAGCCTGGCGGCAAATTTGAGCACCACTC
The DNA here is from genome assembly GCF_030409755.1 of Vibrio lentus. NCBI lineage: Bacteria > Pseudomonadati > Pseudomonadota > Gammaproteobacteria > Vibrionales > Vibrionaceae > Vibrio > Vibrio lentus. Next base: position 1,790,977 of record NZ_JAUFQE010000001.1, on the reverse strand, counting down.
AAACCTGGTAACATCAGATCCAACAGAACAAGATCAGGTTCAGTATTACGAATCGCTTCAAGTGCTAAATTCCCATCATGAACAACGCTGACATTGTAACCTTCCGCTTCGAGATAAAGCGTCGTTAAACGAGCGATCTCTTGGTCATCTTCGACAATGAGCACTTTGGTTTTCGACATTCCTATCACCAGTATTTATTAAAAGCGAGGGCAGTATATATACTGGTCATATATCATCAATGTTGTTATTAGAGCCTTGAGTTTACCGTACGCAAAACATTGTAATCACTTTTGTACATACACGTTTACAAAACACGTCGTTCAACAACCCGTACGCCTCAGTTTATGAAGGCCCAACTCAACTGGAGGAATCACTCTTAGGGTTTTACATACTCATCCAATGCTTACATTTGCTTTATTTTCTTACGCGCACTTACATTTAAGACATTTACAAATCACAATCAAATCAACCATCTACTCACTTACCACCCATCAGTTGATATTACTAATAATAAGCCCAAAAGCAGCCTAAAAAACCACTACATCAATAATCAACTCAAAAGAAATCGATTACCTTTTCGGTTCACCAGTACTTTCCATTTTTAAACACATGACAAATCCTGTTAAGCGACGGGCTCTTAACGTAACATTCACCCAACTAATAATTCGAACCGATATTAGCCATTAATCACTTCTTCACAGGGCTCACGTTAAGATGAATAAATCGCTTTCACTGTTACTTACAACCACAGCATTAATGTCAACACCACTTATTGCTGATACCAATAAACATGAAATGGTAACTAAAATTCAAGAACAGGTAAGCGCTTGGATAGATATTCAAGTCACACCACAAAACAGCATTATTCAGAAGATGGTTTTTAACTGTGAGTTTTACAGTGCCACCCCTTACATCAAATCGCCAGACGGCAATGAGAGCAGCAGTGGCTCATACCTCTTTTACTCACACAAAGGCGTATTAGGAACCGTGACAGAACCTTATACCACTCAACCTTTGCCTGAGTTGACCATGTGCCTTAAAGAAGACTTCGTCATCACCAATCAGGACGAAGCACAACTGTTGTTCGAAGCCATCGAAACTGTCTATCCAAATTATTCGATGTTCGATGATAATTTCCCTAAAGAGATCACCAAGACACCCAATGGATGGCAATTAATTGATGGTGAGATATTTGATGATAAAAAAGGTTATGTCATCGAAACAACACCTCAAGGTAAAGTGACAAAGATCATCCGCTCACTGAACCTGTAACACGTTGTTTTCACTTTAATGCATCGCTTCTTCTTTAACACAGTCTTGTACTGACTGTTAAAAGCCAGATTCCAATTTGATCAACGGTCTACTGAATGCATGAGTTCAGTAGGCATCGATCGTCCCAAATATCAGTTCACCGAGTTCAATATGATGACAAGTTATCAACCTTTCGAGTATCTCCAGTGTCCAATTTGGATATATGACATTGATAATAAGAGAATAACTTGGGCAAATAGCAGCGCCCTCCCTCTCTGGGAGTCTGAGTCCTTATTTGAACTGACGTCGCGCGATTTTAGTGTCGAGATGTCCAAGGCGATAGAAGCCACTCTTGAAGAGTATCAAAGGCAGTTTTTACGAGATGAAAGCATCAAGACATGGTGGAACTTCACACCCAAGTACATTGCTAAGCGGGCACTGTGTTTGTTCTCTGGGATCCCATTACCAGATGGTCGTACCGGAATGCTGGTACAGGTCATCGCAGAAGAAGGCAGCCTAAAGCACGACCTTGCTTGCTCTGATGGCTCTAACCTATCCCTTTTGTTTGATAGATCGGGAGCGGTAGTGAGTGCTAACTCTGCATTTTCCCAAAACTACGGATCACCGTTTACCACCCTCTCCGATTTCGTTTCAAGTGAAGAAATAGCCGACCAATGGTTATTTTCAGCACGTAAAGGCCAAGAGATTTTAGAAGAAGTTAGCTGCCAGATTGGTGATAAAGCGCATCATTTTGATGTACAGGGAAAGTGGTTATTTGATAAGAGTGAATTGCTGTTAGATCTGACTTGCACAACCAAACAAAAAGAGAAGCTGATAAGAGCCAGATACAACGCGGAGCACGACTGCTTAACTGAGCTTTATAACCGCCGTGGCATCACCAACCTTCTGGAAACCAGTATCGCCTATCGCTCCCCCTTTGAGTTGATGTTCGTTGACCTTGATGGCTTCAAACTGGTTAACGACACGTATGGACACAATGTCGGCGACCAGCTACTCAAACAAGTGGGTGAACGTCTCAAACAGCTCGTTGATGAAACCTGCATGATTGGTCGATTTGGTGGCGACGAATTCATCGTCATCGCCCACACCTGCCGAAACCACAACATCCCGTTACTTTGCTCGCGTATTATCAATGCCTTAAACCGCAGTTTCCATATTAGAGGGATTGGCACCTTGTCTGTGGGTTGCAGCATTGGTACGGCACACTTCCCTGACAATGCCGTCGATCAAGAGTCATTGCTGAAACAAGCAGGGATGGCGATGCACATTGCCAAAGCTAATGGTCGAAATCGTTTCCAAACTTTCACCCCTAACTTAGCGCAGATCCTTCATCGGAAAGTAGAAATCCGCCATCGATTGACTCAAGCCTTAGAAAACGACGATCTTAATCTGCATTATCAACCGATCATGAACATCAACAATGACAAGGTGAAAGGGTTTGAAGCGCTACTCCGATGGTCAGACAAAGAGCTGGGTAACATTGGCCCTGATGAATTCATCACATTAGCGGAAGAAACGGGTCAAATCGTACCGCTAGGAAAATGGGTGCTCAATTCAGCACTCAAACAGTTATCGATATGGCATCGGGAGTTTGATAGTGAATTGATGATGAGCATCAATATCTCGAGTATTCAGATGCATGCAACCTTTGCTGAACAGCTGTCTGCAATGCTTAACTTCTACAATATCAACCCTCAAAGCATTGCTCTTGAAATCACGGAATCTTCAATGATTTTCAAACACGGTGAAGTTAGGCAAGCACTGAACGATATATCGAAATTGGGTGTTGAGCTTCACCTCGACGATTTCGGAACCGGCTATTCTTCTCTCTCTATGTTGCACGACCTGCCAATTAGCACGGTTAAACTCGATAAAAGCTTTGTCCACGGTTCACACAAAGGGAGTAAAGCGATCGTCCGAGCAGCTCATGCGATCTGTGACAAACTGGGGTTAAAAGTGGTGGCTGAAGGCGTCGAGACAGAACAACAAAAAGCGTTCCTCATCGACTGTGGTTACCGCTACCTTCAAGGGTTCTTGTTCAGTAGGCCTATTCCCTCAAATGAAGTCGAAAGTCGATTTTTATCCGCTTGATAAATAGACAACTAAAGATTTATTTATCAATACGTTAGATCTTTGGTTGCTTAGTGAACAGCATGGTGCTGTCTTTGTTAACGCTTACGCAAGCTTACATTGCACCAACCAAGAAAGGAAACAAGATAACCTATTGTTTATTATAAACTTAAATAACATCACCCGTTAATATAGTAGTACGCACTTATACCTACTAACTGTAATGATATCAGTATTTCGTTTACCCTACGCCAACACTTGCATAAGGCTCTAAAGCTACCAATATGAGAACACAACGCGGCTTTACTATTTTGGAACTGATCACTTGTTTAGTTATTCTAGGACTGGTTTCTGCTACCGCGATGGTGAAGTTCTTAGATGTTCAAGGAAACGCACGAGCAAGTAAAATACACGACGTGGCAGGCAACCTTCGTACTGGTATAGACATGATCTACGCTAAATCAGCAATCGCGGGCGTTGAGGGTGAATGTAACTACGTGGAAAAAACTGAAATCGAAACCTACTACGTGTGCCATGGTTATCCAATCGCTTATGTCGATTCGTTAAGGCGCTTGCTTAGCATTGACCCAACGGAGCTATACGTAAACAACAAAGAAGTCGAGGATGGCAGCAATGCAGAAAGGGTCGCCGTTATCTCTTTTGATACGGAAAGTTACACCTATTCACCTATAGGGGACTTTTGTCAGGTGCTGTATCAACCAGAAAAAGAACCACAAATCGTCGTGCTTGATGGCGCATGTTAATCACCATTCACAGCTTTCCGCCTAGCCATAAAACTTGGCCTTAATCGCCATCTTTGGGTGAGTATTGTTCGCTTTATGTCAGTTCTTGTTTAGCTCATTCTTGACTCTGTCACGACTCATATTTGAGTCTCGTTCTTTTGTAAACTTTTTCCATCTTAACCAAATGAGAAAGAGAATCATGAAAAAGAACACCTTCGTTTTACCAGCCATCGTAATTTCAACGGTATGTATGTCATTGTCTGCATTCGCAAATAGCCGTGACAACTCTATCGAAGCTGGTGTGACCTTCATCGGAAATCAAGAACTGGCAAGCTTCGGCTATAGTAAAGAGTTGTCGAACAACATCGTTGTCGGTGGCGGTTTCTCATTAGGAACGGAAGCGGTAGATTTAGATGAGCCAAACTCACAAGATGCATGGGGCTTATACTCCAACATTGGCTACAAATTTGAAATCGCTGAGTTCGATATTATCCCAAAGATCGGTATTAACTATCTGAATGCAGATGTGAGATTTGACAACTCTTCATTTAACGACATCAATATCGACAATGTCTATGGCTCGGTTAACTGGCGCATGATAGGCTTAACGGTGGATTACGGTAAGATCAATGATTCTGCAATGGTGCCAACGGGTACAGGCCCTAACTCTAGCACAACACCATTTGAAGAAGACGTAGTACGCGTTACCGCAAGCTTCAATTTCTAGCCTTTAGCTTTCTACCTCTCACCAATAGAAAGCAATCGAGAGCTCCTATTAGTCACCTAATTAGGAGCTTTATTTTTAACCTTATACGGAAATCTACGTCTTTTCCCCTAGGGGGATTTATGATGGTGTTTGTTAAATAATCAAAAGCCAATTTCACTTCTAATTATAACTGACTAAAAAGTAACACTAATTGAGTCAAGTCGTTAATATATCTACGTTTAATTAGAGATCTAAGCATTTTACCAACCTAACTCATATCAAATCACAATATTCATCAACAAAATAGAGTTCAAATGCTAACCACAAATAGGTTAACTATGGAATAAAAATCACAATTAAAACAACGTATCGCTTTAGATTTAATCCTTCCAGGTAAAATAAATCAATTAGATTCTTATCCGAACAGATTAATTAGCAAACCCAACTTACAAACCTTTTTAAAATCCCACTATTGATGATTTAATTAATTTAAATTCATATTCAATAATAAAAAGTAGTATCTATATTAAATGATATTAATGTCACCTAAGTTCTTGTAATTAAATTTTATCCTGAAAAATTCTGATAAATCTGCCTCATCAATAGCCACCACAAATACTACGACCATCTACATTAGCAACTGCTTGATTTATGATTAAAACCGCTAGTATAGAAGCTTATAATTGGATAAATACCAAAACAAATGGATAAATCCCCCTTCTCTCTTGTAAAAAATCGCCTTTCATTTATAAATTCAAGTTTTGGGTGAACATCTCGATAACCTTTCATTACAGCCCAGATTCTGCGATTAGTATCAATATCTTGAGAGGAAATGGTGACATTTTAGTTATGTTATTTTGAAAGGACTCTTGGGTTGAATGACAATCTCAGCCACCACATATCAATTACACGAATATAATAACTATCGCTTAGGAGTTGAGCTATGCACTGTTCTTTCAATATAAATAACAATAATGAGAGCTTGCAACTTATTTATAATGAAGAAAAAATATACATCAAAAGAAACAGTAATAAAATATCAGAGGAAAGTCTAAATAGTAAAGAGAGTTTTGTATTTAAATATCTTGTTGAGCACTCTTCAATATCGAACCCTCAATCAGCACGAGACGTTGAAGAATCGTTTAAATTACATTTTGATGAAGAGTTTAGTTTGTACGCATTAAAAAACATTATCGCTTCGATAAGAAAGAAGTATCGAAGTTTATGTAAAAAAGCAAAGATTGATAATAATAACGAACTGATCACCAACTTATATAAGGTCGGCTACTTTATTGATTTAGATAAAAGTCCGGCAGATCGCATCAAACCTAAGCACAACATCAACCAATTCAAGCCCAGCCATATCGATGTGCTAAAGCTGATGTACCGCTCTTACCACAAAGAACTGATACGCTCTTTCATACTCATGCTGACTGTTTCTTCGTTTATCTTATTCGTTATCTACTTTTCCCAAATCTTTTACACAACGAAAATTGCCGATGAATACAGCCTCAACACTAAGCAGGTCGCAGAAGAAGTGATGAGTGATGGTTGTTACAGCGACGTTGCTGTCTACGCGCTAAGGCACTCTCTAAACTTTGACTCCGTCATCATGACAACACCAGATGGCTCATGTTACATATCCAAGAGCCGCTCCAAGTTCATAGAGCCAAACCAAGTTGATGAGTTCTACGACAGCCTAGATTTTGCTTACTCACGTTTTACGTTGCCTGAAAACGGCGTTTACCTTACCGCTCGCATTTCCAAGAACTCAATAGAAGCTCGCTATAGAAACTCATTATTGCCGCTGTTCATAGATTCAGTCTCGATACAAAAAAACGGCTATTACATTCTGAATCTCGGAGAGCAAAGCCAGCCCATTTACCAACACTCACTGCCAAGCGGTGCGACTATCACTTTTTATAGTCACAATATAATCGCATTCTGGATCGGGCTAACTTTACTGTTAACTCTAATATTTTATCGTTCTTACCTGTTGGGCTTTGTCGTTTATCTGTTTCGCTGGAAGAACACCTCCTTTGAAGAAGAGCCTATCATCAACACGGAAGACAACAGCGTCTTGTACTATGAACTGTTGTCCAGAGTACGCAATGTCGGTGTGTTAGATTTCATCAATGCCATGAGACGCACTAACCTATTGACCTTCCATACCATTTTGCTGATTGAGACGGTTAAAAACGCTAAATCAAACAATAGCCATGAGATCTATGGCGTCAACGTATGCCCGAGCGCGTTAGTGGGTACTAACTTTGCTAAAATTCAGTACCATTTAGCGGCAATGGAAGCGAACGAATTTGTTGTCGAGATCACCGAATACTCGAACATCGGGTATGGGTGTGAGGTGATTGATAACATCAAAGAAATTAAAAAGTTGGGGATTACTATCGCGCTGGATGACTTCGGTACCGGAAACAATAATATCGAAATTATTAGCGTTATTTCTCCGACGTACCTGAAGTTAGATCGCTGCTTTGTCAAAGACATTGAATCAGGAGAACATCATCAAGGAGTGTTGCTCAACATATCCGAAATTGGACGCTTATCTAACATCACTATGATTTACGAAGGTGTCGAAACTCGCCGACAGCAATACATCTTGTGTCAACTCGGCTACAACCTGCAACAAGGCTACTTGTACAGCAGACCTCAAAGCACCACGACTTGATCACCCTCTAGACATTTAACTACCTGTGAGCTCATTTATCCTGAATGACATTAGGCACGAAAAGACAATCATGCCAGAGCTCACAGGGGAAATATTGCCTACCCTAAAATCAAACAGGCAACAGCTTATCGAAGTAATCATCATGTGAACAGCCAAAATTAAATCACTTAAAATTCAGCATCTTATCTATATTTCACACCTCTACCTTCAAGCACTTCTAGTCCGTCGATAATAATTATTTCCAATAAAAACCTTGCCAATCTGGATAAAAAGGTTAGTGTTATACACATATATATCACCATGCAGTTTTAATTATGACCGAATGGAAAGACGACCAACCGATCTTTAGGCAGCTAGCTGCAAAGATCAGTGACCAAATTCTTCAAGGTGTTTGGTTAGAACAACAAGCATTGCCCTCAGTGCGTGCTGTTGCCGCCGATCTTAAAATCAACCACCTTACTGTCATGAAAAGCTATCAGTTACTGGTTGATGAAGACCTAGTCGAGAAAAAACGCGGCCAAGGTATGTATGTCGCAGAAGGGGCTCTTCAAAAATTGAAAGAGTCCGCACATCAATCATTCATCAACACACAGATCCCAGCCATCGCTGAGACGCTAGGCATCATTGATATGAGTGTCGAAGAACTCGTGAAACAGCTAGAACAACATATAAAGGACAAGTCATGAGTACTTTACTTTCAGTGAAAAACGTAACCAAAACCTATTCAAATCAAGTGGGTGTCGAGAACATCAGCTTTGAGTTAAAGCCGGGGCAAGTGCTTGGGCTGCTAGGTCACAATGGCGCAGGTAAATCGACCTTGATCAAATCACTGCTTGGTGGGCACAACTATCAAGGTGAGATTGAAGTAAATGGCTACCACCCTATCCACCAGCACGCTGAACTCATGCTGCACTTATCGTACATTTCAGATGTGAACGTATTGCCTGAGTGGATGACAGTAAAGCAACTGCTTCGATACACACAAGGCGTTCACCCAAGCTTCAACAAGCAAAAAGCAGAACAGACGTTAAGTAGCACCAACATTAAGCTATCTTCAACGATCAAACAGCTTTCTAAAGGGATGAAGGTACAGCTTCACCTTGCAATCATTATCGCGACCGACACTCAAGTGTTGATCTTAGATGAGCCAACGCTAGGTCTAGATCTGCTCTACCGCGATACTTTTTATCGCCACCTCCTAGAGTGGTTCCACGATGGCGAACGCGCGATGATCATTGCTAGCCACGAGGTTTCAGAGATTGAACACCTATTAACGGATGTACTGATTTTAAAGCAAGGCCATTGTGTACTGCAAAAGAGCATGGAAGACATCGAGAACGACTATTTCATTATCGATGTCGCAAACAACCACTCAAACGAAATCCAGAAACTCAATCCACTGACCTCACAGCCTGGGCTAGGAACCACTAAGTGGTTATTGGAAGGCCAATATAAAGCGCAAGTTGAATCATTGGGTAACATCTACAACGTTGGTCTCGCAGACCTATTCCTTGCAACACAGACGGAGAAGGCATAATGCACCCAACTTTTTATATGCTAGAAAAAGAACTGATCGAGCACAAAATTAACACTCGATTACCTCTATTTATCGCGTTATGTGGTTTCTTGCTGTTCGTTAGTTTGTTTTTCAATGGCGCAGCGCAGCATGAGTTTTTCTTCCAAATGGGAGTGAATGGTGACGTGAGCGACATCCACAGAGAGTTCGCACAAGACCTCAACTCAGTGATCTACTTTGGTGCTGGCCTTATTTCACTCATACTTTCGACGCTTTACATCCCTAAAACACTGCGTAAAGAGCGCCAAGAAGGCAGTTCGATGTTTTGGAGAAGTATGCCAGTATCCAATGCCATGACTCACGGCGTGAAGCTAGGCTTCGGTCTAGTGGTTATTCCGGCTATCTGCGCGCTATTAGTTCTATTCGCTGACTTCCTGTTTTGGGTACTGAACGTTTCAAGCGAACAACAATTGGCATTGATAGTAGAGCAGCAATCACTGTTTTATGTGCTGAGCAATTGGTTGGTGTTCTTTGGACGAATGATGTTAATTGCATTAGTTCTACTGCCATTAGCAACGGTTACTCTGGCGATTTCACAACTGGTGAACTCTCCATTGCTTGTCATTTTCATCTCAAGCTATGCGATTAAGTTTCTGTCTGTCGCCGTATTTGGATTTTATGGCATCAATGACTTCTTCTCTCTCATCGCTTCACTGCCGATGAATCTGCTCACAGCAAGCAATCCATTCAACGTGATTGCAGAAGCGCCATTTCTGTCTTTGGGTATTTATGTACTGATTGGTGTTGGCGGCTATCTGTTGAGCCTAAAGCTAAATAGAACGGACGATGTGAGCTTGAAGACGCTGTTCCAGCGATAGAGTCACTTATTCTGAGCCCTCAACGGATAACCAAATTAGATATCAAAATCTAAATCAAAGCTTCTGAGAGATCGGGAGCTTTTTTATTGGCTGCTGTTTTATTGTTAGGTGCTTTGAATTCTAACAACGGTTTTCGTGATAGAGGCAAAGATACGGATTGGTGGTTGGTTTTGGTTTTGCTTCAGAGAGCTGAGTACTGAGTGAGGTAAGGATAATCTAGGAGGTATTAATGAGCTGACATTGAATTGCATTATTGTTAATGCCTGCCAGCTCTTTGGGGGATGATTTCTTTAGTCGCCGACCAGATGAAGGTCCTTGAGAGCGCTATTGAAATCGGTTTGCTGCGTTTTACATTTGATTAAGCTGTTCAGCTTTTTTAAAGCTTTACGATTTAAAGCTTATTTCTTTGAAGCTTCTTTCGCTGTGTCTTTCCAGTATTGGATACGAACGCGATGAAGCTGTGCTCTTCTCATTTTTTTCATAAGGGATATTTCCTTTTCTTTAACTGCTCTTCATGAGCTATTTTTATTGCCAACTATTCGAATCTAACGGTGTTTGACGGCCAGATCAATGATACAAATCACAAAATATATAGAGTTTTGAGTACCATTTACATCAAAGTATGACCTAGTTATCAACTATGGCTCAATTCAATCTATTAAGCCGTTGTTCGAAATTTAGATTAGTTATCTCAGATGACAAATTCATTTCAGTATCAATACAGTTCAATGATACGTATTTAATAGACCGGACTAACACGGATTTAGTTCCCAATAATTTGCCTTTCCTGCCCCTGCCATTAACTGGCCTTTCTCGCGTAATACTTACCTCCTTCAAACCAAAGTTACACCGTAACTATAATTCCTTTTTAATTGACTATTTTTTATTCACATAAGCCTATACGACACAAACTCAAAATGGGATTATGTTTGTAACGGAAGAGCTTTTAATAGAAAAAGACAGTAATGGATAAAATCAAATGGACGTGATCATGAGTAAAGTTATTCTACAAGGGCATATTCTTGTGCCAGACAACGACCTAGAAGCCGTCACACAAGCACTGGTTGTTCATAAGGAACTCACACTCTCAGAACCCGGTTGTATCGTGTTTCGAGTCAGTCAAAGCTCACTTCAACCTAATCGTTTTGAAGTTTATGAAGAATTCACTAGCCGTGAGGCGTTTGAAGCGCACCAACAGCGAGTAAAAACTTCTGAGTGGGGTGACATTTCGAAGAACGCAACACGTCACTACCAAGTCACCGATGTTCTGACACCTAATGATTGACCCGCTAGCCAACCGTATCATCACATTGATCAAACAAGATCCCTTGCGAATACAGGTTTTAGACTGCGTCTCTAAGCTGGGTTTACCACAATGCTATATCGCCGCAGGCTTTGTGCGAAATCTCGTTTGGGACTACCTACATGGTTATGCCTCCCCGACTCCACTCAATGATATTGATGTGATCTACTTTGATCCCATTGATACCTCTTACGAATCGGCTATTCGATACGAGGTTGAGCTTCAAGAGTGGTTACCTGAACTCAACTGGCAAGTTCGCAATCAAGCCAGCATGCACACCAGAAATGGGGATGGGCCTTACCAAGGTTCATTGGATGCGATGCGTTACTGGCCAGAGAAAGAAACCGCGGTCGCCTTAAAGCAAAGCCCAACAGGAGAAATCGAGTGTATTTCCGCTTTTGGTTTAGAGAGTTTGTTTGATTTAAAGATCACACCGACCCCCAATCGCAACAAAGACGTGTTTGACCAACGAGTTCAGTCTAAGAACTGGTTAACTCATTGGCCCAAATTAACGATTGGTCACAGTTAACGATTAGCCACAGTGAGTTAAGGAGCGGCTACAGTCAACGATCGGCCAGATTCAAAATGAAAACCATTGACTAAAAGCCCAATCAGATCGAACATGCCCCACTTCTCAAATCAAACGCGCACTTCACGAACTGCTGCGCTCTCTCGTCATACTGAGTAACGACCATGAACCAACAATATATGCTGCAAGCTCTTGAAGCTTCGCGCCAAGCCCTACCCGATTGCCAACCAAACCCGCCTGTGGGTTGTGTTTTGGTGAAGAACGATAAGGTGGTGTCTGTTGGATATACGCAAAAGGTCGGTGGAAACCATGCTGAGGTTGAAGCACTGAATGGCTATGACGGCGAAACGGACGGAGAAATGGAAGGCATTACCGCTTACGTAACTTTAGAGCCATGTTCATTTGTTGGCAGAACACCCGCTTGTGCCAATACATTGGTTAAAGCAGGTGTAAAACACGTAGTAGTGGCGATGCTAGACCCAGACGCTCGCAATAATGGTCGTGGTGTGGCGATACTTGAATCGCACGGCGTGAAAGTGGATGTAGGGCTATGCCAAGCACAAGTGAGCGCTTTTCTAACCCCGTATCTTGGTAAATCCTAGGTCTTGAATAACCAGCGCTAATTCAATTTGACTCGGTAAAGCGGATTGACTGGCTTATCGACAAAATACGACCAAATATGATCGTAGACGGCATGTTGGTTGGGGAACGGCGCAAGTGCTTTCGCTTCCTCTAAATCGCACCAGCGGTACTCTGTATGTTCGTCATTCAGTTCAATCGTTTGGTTGGGCGGGCATAGCACCGCAAACACTGGGATTAGCTGAATCACATTAACGTGAGCCTCGTAAAACTGCTCCAGAAACTGCGCGTTATACAAAGCTTTCACTTTAATTTGGGTCTCTTCTTCAAACTCGCGCACGATAGCCTGCCAACCTGTTTCACCCGCTTCAATCGAGCCTGCGACATGGCACCAAAACTCGCCTTTCACACGTTTCATTAATAGCATTTTCGTTTGTCCGTCGATCTCAGAAATTGCGACACCGGATACAATCGAAGTATTGAGTGGAATCATAACGTTACCTTAGATTGAGCAAGAGGGCGGCAAGGCTACCACCCTTCGTTTGTGAAGTTGTCTTCTTTGATTAAAAACGAGAGGCCACTCATCAATTTATAAACATCAAGCGCAACTCTTGAGGTTTGTATATCTAATAACAACCTTTGTACCCAGTCATTGAGCGATTCTTATTTGAGGCGTATTTCGATAAAGAGTAGAATCGCCGCCTTGTACTGTGTTTCTTCACTTTTGTTTTTAGCGCATCAGTTTTTAGACTCTCACACAGTAGACTCACAACCATTTATCACCACGATATAAGTATTAATACGACTATGCACTCATCAAAACCAACGCACGACTCAGAAAACAGCCATACTCCTGAGCATTGCTTCACTCGTTTTCAACAGCCGATCGAGTCATATTCGTTGCCTGAGCGTTTCACATTCCCGTTCTATTATGAACCGCATCCACTGTGTGAAATCGCCTCTCATCAGCTTCAACAATATCTAGAAACGCAAACCGATTGGCAACATGACTTCGGCTTAGATTCTGACGCAGGTCGCGGCAAAATGTTTGGTGTGTTACTGGTGAAAAGCCCTGAAGGTGAGCTTGGTTACTTCTCTGCTTTCTCTGGAAAAATCGCCGACCAAAACCTACTGCCTCACTTTGTGCCACCCGTATTCGACATGTTGAGCAGCGACAGCTTTTTCCATCAAGACACGGCCGACATGATGGCTGTGAATGCGAAATTTAAAGCGCTGCAAGCAAACGCTGATTACCTTGAACTGTGCGAGCAACTGGCACAACAAAAAGCACAAGCTGAACAAGAGATTGAAGCTCAGCGTTTATTAATTATAGAAGGCCGAAAAACACGCAAAGAACAGCGTGAACAAGGTAAAGAAAACCTTGATGAGCAAGCCTTCGAACAGCTAAATAACGAGTTAAACAAGGCCAGTGTTGCCGACAAAAATCAGCAAAAATATCTCAAGCTCAACTGGGAACAGAGCCTAAACGAGTTACAAATCAAAGTTGATGTGTTCACTAATCAATTAGCTGAACTCAAAGAGCAAAGAGCACACATCTCTCATCAGCTTCAACACAAGTTGTTTTCACAATACGCTTTCCAAAATGCAGAAGGAAACGTTGAAGACCTTAACCAGATCTTTGAAAACACGCCAAACAAGATACCACCAGCAGGTTCTGGCGAGTGTGCCGCACCCAAGCTTTTGCAATACGCGTATTTAAACGGTTACACACCATTGGCACTGGCTGAATTTTGGTGGGGTCGTTCACCGAAATCGGAAATCCGTAAACACAAAAAATACTACGCCTCTTGCCAAAGTAAGTGTGTTCCGATTTTAGGCCATATGATGAAAGGCTTAGAAGTCGATCCCAACCCATTGCTAGAGAACCCAGCAGAAGGCAAAGAGCTGGATATCTTATTCCAAGACGATCACATCGTTGTGGTACACAAACCAGCAGGTTTTTTATCCGTACCGGGTAAAACCATCAAAGATTCGGCCTACACTCGTGTTCAAGAAATGCATCCCGATGTTGAAGGGCCATTTGTTATCCACCGCTTGGATATGGCGACCTCTGGCATTCTAATCTTCGCTCTCACACGACGTGCGAACAAGAGCTTGCAGAAGCAGTTCATTACTCGTGAAGTCGAGAAGCGTTACGTGGCAATGATTGAAGGCGTTCTAGCAGAAGATGAAGGCTATGTTCGACTGCCACTACGTGGAGATTTATACGATCGTCCTCGTCAGATTGTCTGCTTCGAACACGGCAAGCCTGCTGAAACTAAGTGGGAAGTGATTGAGCGAAACCAAGACACCACAAAGGTTTATCTGCACCCGAAAACGGGACGCACACACCAATTACGTGTTCACTGTTCACATGAAGAAGGGCTTAACATGCCTATCGTTGGTGACGGCTTATACGGCAACAAAGCCGACCGACTACACCTACACGCAGAAAGGCTAGCACTGCACCACCCAGTCACCAAAGAATGGATGGAGTTCCAGTTCGATGCCGAATTCTAAGCGTTAAGCCTATTTTCGGCGTTAAGACTATTTTTTGCGTTAAGCCTAGGAGATAAACCAGAGTCACAAACCATTTGTGACTCTGACTCCCTCTTTCTCCTACCCCTTTCGGATAATTCTCCAAGCTTATTGCACTACATCAAGGTTCACTTTCTTGTGACGAGTAGCATTCGCCTCTTCTTCTTTCCTTGAGGCCTTTGATATGTCATCAGCTGCTTTGAATATACAACCCAACACAACGACTTCTTCCGTGATCGCTTCGCAAGCACTAAGCTTGAAACCACTCACAGAGAAAAAGCCAGACTTAAAGTCGGCAATGCTCAATCTAATTGAAGAAGTGAAAAACGAACTCCCTCTTTACGAGTCGGAGACGTTTATCTGTGGACCGAAAGGAAACTGCTCTGGTTGCTCTAAGAAATTATTGGAGATGGTCGACAGTGAATTGATGTACTGGGAACACAGTATTTCAATCGGCCAAGGCCCTAACTTCGAAGAATTACGCCGTTTTGGTAAGCTATGCAGTAGCGTTAGACGTGGCTTAGAACGCAACGGCTTGGTAGAAAAACGCCCAAAGAAAAGATAACCAGCTAGCTCACAGCTACTACAAGCTTTCGATGAGCATTACAAACTATCTATCCGCACTACAATCTATCGATCATCATTGCAATCTAACCTAGTCACTAACAGGTTGAACTCGTTCACTATAAGAGTGATAATATTTTGTAATACAATAAGTACCAAGACAAACCATTAGAGATTTTCCGCCAAGTTCTTGAGCGAATCCATCCTTCATGTCTAGCGTGTCTTAAACCTTCTGAAAACCAACATCACATCCATTAAAAACCCTTTATTGGATAGCGGGGAATACTTTGAAGAAACCACAACCAATACTGGGTAAGACCGGTATGCTATTTTTCCTCGTCATCATCAGTGCGTTTCCTCCATTGACCATCGACTTGTATTTGCCAGCCCTTCCACAAATGGTCGAGGTGTTCAATACCGACCAATCGATGGTCAACCTAACCCTGAGCAGCTACTTCGTGACCTATGCGGTTGGCCTGTTGTTCTGGGGACCACTCAGCGAAAAGTTCGGGCGTAAGCCGATTCTACTCATTGGCATCGCGAGCTATATGGTGGCGAGCGTCTTATGTGCTATGACCAATAGCATCGAGCAGTTGATTGGTGCTCGTATATTCCAAGCCTTTGCGGGCAGTGCCATCACCGTTATCGCAACCGCCATTGTGAAAGACCTTTATGACGGCCGAGAACGTGAAAAGATCATGGCAACTATCATGTCGTTGGTGATCATCGCACCGATGGTTGCGCCTGTATTTGGTGCTTTCCTGCTGAAAATAGCGTCTTGGCGAATGATGTTCGTCACTCTCGCTATTTTTGGTGCATTCGCATCAGTACTGGCGCTTTGCTACCGAGAGACGCTTGAAAGCAAATACCAAGGCTCTATTTTCCGGTCATGGGGAAGACTGGCCGTGGTCATGAAAAACCGCTCATTCATAAAGCTGCTGGTTATTTTTTCTATCACACCAATGGCGCTAATGGGCTTTCTTGCCGCAGGTTCTTATATCTACATCAATGACTTTGGATTGACCGAACAGCAATTCAGTTACGCTTTCGCGTTCAATGCATTATGTGCCTCATTTGGGCCAACGCTTTATATGAAGTTGTCCTACCGAGTGTCGGTTCAAAAAGTGATTTCAGCGTGTTTTGCTCTACTGGCGATTGCCGGAATCTTTACGCTGACAGTCGGTGGTTTGTCACCTTGGTTCTTTATGTTTATCGCAGCACCAGCGACGCTGATGGTTATCATCATGCGAGTACCTGGCACCAACTTAATGTTGAATCAGCAAGATCAAGACACAGGTTCTGCCGTCGCATTGATTCAGTTCTTTAGCATGATTTGTGGTTCACTTGGTATGGTTTTGGTTTCAATCCGCCCAGATTCGCTAATTGACAACCTAGGCTTTATCCAATTATCGGTGGGAATCCTAGGCGGCTTGATGTGGCTGATGGTCAGAAACAAAGAGTATGTGACTAAGAAATTGAATTAGGCACATCCAAAATAGCTAAGTTTGTACTCAAACACGATTTAGGGCGTCCTCGATCGTGTTTGAGGTCTCGCCACCACTGGCTTTAGCGCATATTGGCTCCAATCACCTAAATTGGAGTTAAACTATGAAATGGACACATTTACTGTTCACATCCCTACTTTTCCTTAGTACTTCTGCCATCGCTTCCGATGTCGGATTCACTCAAGTCACCTTAACTGACGATCCTAATCGTCCGCTAAACACTGCCATTTGGTACCCCACACAAGATGCATCAGACACAACCTTGATTGGCGATAATCCTGCCTTCATCGGTACGCAAGTCATCAAAGATGGAGAGATTCAATCCGGCACTTTTCCAGTAGTACTGCTATCACACGGCTACCGAGGAAACTGGCGAAACCAAAATTGGTTGGCGACCGAACTTGCGAGTCGTGGCTACATCGTAGCGGCCACTGACCACCCGGGAACCACTTCTTTCGACCAATCTCCAGAGCAAGCAGCTAAATGGTGGGAGAGACCACAAGATATGTCACGCATTCTGGACTACTTGTTATCCGAAACACCGTGGAAGCAATTTGCTAACGCTGAAAAGGTTACCGCAATCGGACACTCTCTAGGTGGCTGGACTGTAATGCAATTAGCGGGCGCGAGATTGGATAGAGCAACGTTTGAATCAGAATGTAAGACATATAACAATCCGAGAACTTGTGGGCTTTCTGAAGAGTTAGGGCTATCCAAAGTCCAAGCTAAAGAACCAAACAATAAAGATCTTTCAGATCCAAGAATTCAACGTGTGGTCAGCCTTGATTTAGGGCTTGCTCGCAGCTTCTCAGTCGGCAGCTTAAATGACGTTACAGTGCCAACCTTAATATTGGCGGCTGGGATTGATATTGGGGAGCTACCTCAGGCATTAGAGTCTGGCTACATTGCTGAGCACATACCTCTTAATTTAAGACGCTATAAGGTCTATGAAAGCGCTACCCATTTCAGCTTCATTCAAAGCTGCAAATCTGGGGCAGTACCGATGCTTGAAGAAGAAGTGCCAGGCGATGGCATTATTTGCAAAGATGGCGTTGGTACATCACGCGACCAGCTGCATCAATTGTTCTTAAACGACATCATTAGCTTTCTGAATTGATAAACGGAAAGCAAACACACTTAATCTAACACTTTTGGCGAGCTCCGAAATTCACTCGGAGTTTGCCCAGTTATCCTTGAAAACTCGCGATTGAAATTGGACTTGGTCTGAAAGCCTGAACTAAGGAAGATATCAGTTATCGCTTCATCACTTTGCATCAGGAGAGTCTTAGCGTGCTCAATTCGATAGGCGTTAATCACCTTTGAAATATTCTGGTGGTGAGTTTGATTAACCGCAGAGGATATTTTTCGAGCTGGGATACCTAGCTTTCTCGCCACTCGATTCAGGGACAAGTCAGGATCTTTGAACACCTGATGATCCTTCATTAACGCATCAAACTTAGCGACGATCTGCATGACTTCTTCATCCACTTTTAAGCTTGTCGACGATGCCGAAGATACATCAATTGCTTCAGGATAATGGTTTGACGTTGTCAGTTCACTCTGCTGTAGGTTTTGTTCCTGAATTGGTGCCGTGCTAGTACTCACAACGACTACAGCCCCAACAATTAAGGGAATAAGAACTAGGTAACCAATAGACAGAATTAAGTCGGTGTGTTGTGCGTTAAGCAGCAAAATATCATACGAGATAATACCGTCCACGAGAGCTGAAAACAGCAAAGCAAAACCAGCAACACGTTCAGCAAGCAAAACATTCGATACATCACTCAGCCTGACGTGCTCTGGGAAGTTAAACGATGATTTCAACAACAAGCAGCCATAGCCGAGGTACAACGAGATCAACAATAGATCAATCGTTCCATCCCAAATATACGAATAAGAAAAGGAGCCAACCAGAACAACCACTGGACCTAAGCAATGCAAGAGAGACAAAGGTTTACTTCGATGAGCTCCCGCAAAGCAGATCCATGCAGCCACCGGTACACTTGCCCCTAGAACCGGTTGTAAGAAACGGAACAGTGCAATATCAAACGTCCAACGTAACCCAACAACAGTAATCATCAACGCACACAACATAATAAACCAAAACGGTTTTTGGCTTGTTTGTGGGTAACGATATCGAAGCAAAACAGCCGTGATAAATAACAACAGCGCAGCAACAAATGGCAAGGGAATGGCAAGCATCAAAATTCCATTTATGTTCGAGAAAAGATTATTTCAATATCACGTCACCTATTCCGTAAGTAAACCATTGAATCAATGCGAGTGATAAGTATTGAATATCAATCTATGGTAAATCATTCCTCAGAGAGAAATCTAGAACGAAATCTTGATGGTGTTAAGCCAATGATTTTCATGAAGACCTTACGAAAGCTATTTACGTCCTCATAGCCAACTAGGTAGCTGATCTGCTCAACCGGTTTATGAGAGCTTTCCAATAACTCGCAGGCACTTTGAATACGTACGTGTTGGATATAGTTAATCGGCGTAAAACTGGTCGCCTTGGTAAATTGACGAATAAAGGTTCTTCGAGTCATAAACGCTTCTTCAGCCAATTGATCAAGAGACAACGAAAGGTGATGGTTCTTTTGAATAAAACGCTGCACCGACACAATTTTGTCATTGCCGTGAGCATAGTTCGGCACAAAGCTCTGATAGTAACGTTGCTCTCTCAACCCCGTATCAAGCACCAAATATTTACCTAGATTACGAGTGTTGGTCGGTGTCGTGTATTTGGTCAGGATAAACAAAGCGAGATCCATCCACGACATCAAACCACCAGCGGTCATCACATCCGCATCATCAATCAAGATTTTATCGATATCGACTGCGACCTGTGGGTAAAGCTCCGTAAACTTCTTTTGCGCTTGCCAGTGAGTGGTCACGGTTCGCCCTTCTAACAAACCTGTTTTTGCCAAAATGAACACGCCCGCACAAGCTGAGCAAAGTATCGCCCCCCTTTGGTGAGACTCAATCAGGTACTCAAGCAAGGTGTCACTCGGCTCTAGATAGTAACAACCATCTAAATTTGGTGGGAGTATGATGATATCGGCGTTCGATACGCTAACACTGTCATGCGCTTGGATCTGAACGTTGAATTGAGTCTTCTCAGCAGAAGGTTCAAGAGAATTTGCCATCTGCAGAAACTCTTTCACGCCAAACACGGCACTTTGCAGAGAGCCTGGGTAGTCGATGATTTCGACCATTACTGATTTTGTCACTATTGCCATAGAGTCTGTCATTTTTGACGTGCGATAAAAACTACAGAGTATTCATAATATCCCTACACCGCAATACACCAAATACACCAAATACACCAAATACACCAAATACAAAGGTATAGAATATGAAGAACACTGCACTACTACTTATCGACTTTCAAAATGACTATTTCCCTTCATACGAAGGTGCAAAATGGGCGCTGTCTAAAACAGAGAAAGCAGCCGAAAAAGGTGCACAGTTATTATCCGCTTTCAGAGACAAGCAATTTCCTGTGGTTCATGTACGTCATGAGTTTCCGACGAATGATGCTCCTTTCTTCTTGCCAGAATCAGACGGTGCTCAAATCCACAGCAGTGTGACTCCGCTAGAAGGCGAACCTGTTATCGTAAAGCATCAAATCAATAGCTTTAGAGACACCGAACTAAACAAGGTGCTAAAAGAGCAAGGCGTTGAAAAGCTGATCATCGTTGGCGCAATGAGCCACATGTGTATCGATGCTGTAACTCGTGCAGCAACCGACTTAGGCTATGAATGCCACGTAGCGCATGACGCTTGCACAACCTTAGACATGGAGTTCAATGGTGTTACCGTGCCCGCAGCCCATGTACATGCCGCTTTCATGGCTGCACTGAGCTTTGGTTACTGCAATGTCGCAACGGCCAGTGAGCTTGAAAGTCTTCTTTAACAAGGAAGCCTAAATTTTCAGTCTGTTCATTACAAACACAAAAAAGGCTCCAATTAAGGAGCCTTCTTATCAAAGCCAGTTACGACTGAGTTTGGTCAATGACAACTAAGCGTTAGCCACTTGGCGTGCCGGGTGTTTGATAAACACAGCGACTACAGCCACGATTGCAAGTGCAAAACAGTAGTAAGAGTTAGACACGATTTCTAGAGGCGATAGGTTAAACACAGAGCCCAATAGCAATACCTGAGCACCGTAAGGCAACACGCCTTGAATCACACAAGAGAAGATATCCAACAAGCTTGCTGAGCGACGCGGAGACACATTGTTCTCTTCCGCCAATTGGCGAGCCACACTACCAGATACAATAATCGCTACCGTGTTGTTTGCAGTACATAGGTTCACCATAGATACCAAGCCAGCAATACCTAGCTCACTCGCACGGCCATTCGCTTGCTTAGAGTGTGAAGAGCCAAACGCACGAATCACACCACTTACCAAGTTAGTCAGAAACGCCAATCCACCTTGACGACGCATTAGCTCACTCAAACCACCAATCAGCATCGACAGTAAGAAAATTTCCTGCATGTTGCCGAAGCCTGCATAGATATCTTGAGCGTAATCAGTCATACCGTAGTTCTCAACAGAACCTAGGCTCACGCCACCCGCCAGTAAGATACCAATCGTGAGCACAACGAACACATTCATGCCCGATACTGCAAGAATCAAAATAGTGATGTACGGCAGTACTTTGAGCCACTCAATTGGGCCTGTTTCAGGAACCTGAGTTGCCGTGCTGTTGAAAGCAAAGATAACGATCGCGATAAGAGCAGCAGGCAGTGCAATACGGATGTTCTCTTTAAACTTATCTCTCATTTCACAGCCTTGTGAGCGTGTCGCGGCAATCGTGGTATCAGAGATAATAGAAAGGTTGTCACCAAACATCGCGCCACTTAAAACAACACCAGCCGTCAGTGGGATGCTCATGCCTGCTGAATCTGCAATGCCTAACGCAACAGGTGCAACCGCAGCGATGGTACCCATCGACGTACCCATTGCGGTCGCAATGAAAGCTGAAATTAGGAAGATACCCGGCAGGATCATGCTTGTCGGAATCGCAGATAGACCAAGATTTACCGTCGCGTCAACGCCGCCAGACGCTTTAGCCACAGCCGCAAAAGCACCCGCCAATAGGTAGATCATACACATTGCGATAATGTCTTTGTGACCGACTCCACCCAAGAATTGCTCGATAGCGCGGTTCAACTTATCTTTGCTTAGCAACAACGCCAACATCACAGCAGGCAAAGCTGCAATTGGAGCTGGAAGCTGATAGAAAGCAAAATCGACGCCTTGCAGTGACAAGTACGTACCTACGCCAATAAACAGCGCTAGGAACACGATCAGAGGGATAAGCGCAACTGCAGAAGGGGCAATTACCGCATTAGAATTTTTCGAATTGGACATGGAACATCAACGCAATAGAACAGGAAGGTGAGCAGACTAATGTCACACTTAGAGCTTGTCAACGTCTAGACGTCTAAACGCCCAATTTAATGCAAAGTAATAAGCACGCCATTGAACATCACATAATAGAAAAGGCTACTTACTAACCAAGTAAGCAGCCTTTAGATAACAGATCATGTGGGTAACAGATCAAGTAGATAACAAGCTTTATAACTTTTGCTTGAACGTCACTTGGTATTCACCAATGCCTTCGTAGTGGAAGGTTGTTGGTTTATCGAATCCCATCTCTACGACACCGCAGTAAGAACCCGTGATGATTGCTTCACCTGCTTGGAAATCTACGCCACGACGAGTCATGTAGTTAATCAGCCAGTAGATTGGGCTTGGCGGTAATGTATTTGGGTGCTTACCTGCGAATGCTTGAACTTGTTCGCCTTGCGTCACTTCAATGTTGATCTCAGCAGAAGTGAACGCTTTTTCACGGTCAATCTCTGGGCCAATGAACAGACCTTGGTTTACTAGGCCATCGGCAAGCTTTTCGTAGAACTCGGCACCACTGTCATCAGCAAAGCGAGATTGCATTAACTCAAGAGCCATATGACAAGAACCAATAGCGTCATTGATTTGCTCTTCGCTGTAACCTTCTTGGTTTGCTGGTAGGCTCTTAGCAAGCGTAAATGCTATTTCAGGCTCAACGCGTACTACGTCGTTGTCAGCAAACAGTTCGCAAACCTCGCCTTGTTGAACACTACCCGAGAAAATAGGCGCAACAATGAACTTGTCTTCAGCTAAAGGAAGCAAACACTTCCAACCACCGACCTTGTCGCTCTTGAGATCGATCATTGATGATTGGATCTTTAGCGCATCTTCCAAGTTATTCGGACGATACTGTTCGTCCAATCTTGGTGCTTTGGTTCCCGCAACGCGGCGACTTAGCAGCTCTTCAGCTGCTTGCCTAAATACATTTGTCATATAATACCACCTTTATTTTTATGACCAGTATAATATCGGATTTCTTGAAGCTTGAATAGACAATTAAACAACGAAGCAACATCGCAAATTCAGCCATTAATTTCCGCATATTCTAGACGCAAACAACTGAAACTATGTTGATTTAAGCCAGTAAATTCATTACTGGTGTTTCGGTGTGTTACTGATAATTAGGCTTTACTGCCCTTTTAACGTCTTCTTCAGATTTTGCATGAAGTTTCTGAAGTGAGGCATGAAGTCAACAAACAGAGGGTGCTTTCTATCTTGCATCATCATAGGGCCAAGTAAACGAATACTCACCCCTAGTCGCGCTGCTGATTGTTCGTCTAAGCCGCTGTCTTGTTTGATCTTCTCAACAATCGCGAACATGTTTTCTCTGTCTTCAATTTCAAACTGCATGGTTTGCAGTTCACGATCTTCTTTGATGTTCACTTCTTCGATAGTGATGCGGTAGTTGTTATGTTTGCCTGTGAATACTGTCATGTGGATCTCCTACAATACTTAAAAAGTGTGTTGGCTAGCTCTTCATGAATCGTTCGAGCTTAGGTTTAACCGTCATCGACATTACGACCATAATCGTAAGGCCAATAGGAAGCGCAGCAATAAGTCCATTAAACCATCCACTGGTAAACGCCGATGTATCCGAAAATCCAATGTTATTTGCCGCTGTTACAAATGCCATGATGGACTCCATGATAAAAGCCATAATCAATCCCACGATTAGGTTGCGAACTTTCTCGCCATAATTGGGTAATACCTTGGCGACCAACTTAGTCACCAAAGTCATCATCACCATGCCAATTGGCATCATAATCACGACAACTAGGGCTAACGAAGAGAGCCAGTTGCCGATGAATGCCTCACCGAATCCGACATTCATGTAAGTCATCACAGCCGTTAAGCTGCCGCCAACGGTTAGCATTAAGCTCATCATGACCAAAACTTTGTATAAAACGGGTGTGCCTTTTTGCTCAGGAAGAGTTGGCGTTAGTGTTGCTTGAATCGTCATATCTATTTCCTGTCTTGAATTTACGAACAATTAAGTTGATAATGTCAACTATAAATATAGTAGTTGATTTTGTCAACTACTTTCCTGAGGATCGTTTATGTCTGATAACACATCGCTAGAGTCTATCTTTCGCTTAGTGCACTCTTTGAAACGTCAAATGAGCGAGCAGATTGAGAGCTTGGACTCTGAGATCGCACCAATGAACATTCGCGTCATGAAGATCATTACCAAGAAGTCTCCATGTACGGCTATCGATATCGCACACTTCCTAAATCGCGATAAAGCACAGGTCACTCGATTGATTAACGCTTTGATCAGTCAGGAACTTGTGAAGAAATCTCCGAACCCAGAAGACAAGCGCAGCCAGTTATTGGTTCTGACCGATAAGGGTCAAGAGATCATGAGTAAGGTTTCGAATATTGATCGAGAGATGCTGCAGAGAATGACCAAAGGCATGGCCGACGATGAGTTAGAACAGTTCCGAAAAATCGCGAACAAAATGGCTAAGAATCTCGAAAGTTGCTCTAAGTAGAAGAAGCCACTCGTGTCAAAAAGCAAAAACGCCACCGAATCGTAAGACGGTGGCGTTTTGTGTATAAGCTGGGTTTGTGCAGCTTAACGGTTTAGCTATGTCTATCTGGATACAAGCTCTAATTCGATGCTAGTTTCCACCATGCTTGAACAGGTACTGGTTCTGAAATCACCAAACGCTCACCCATCACAGGGCTCACCATCTGCACATCTCGCTCTTTGCTTATCGCGAGAGCTTGTTCCATTGGGTCTTGCCAGTCGTGCATAGAAAGATCGAACGTACTGTTGTGAATTGGCATCATCACCTTACCTTGCAGGTCGATGTGTGCTTGAACGCTCTGTTCTGGGAACATATGAATATCCGCCCAAAGTGAATTGTATGCGCCCGTTTCGACCATGGTTAAATCAAACGGCCCGTAGCGCTCACCAATCTCTTTGAAGCCATTGAAGTAACCAGAGTCACCACTAAAGAATACTTTCTTATCTGAAGCCTTGATAACCCAACTCCCCCACAGTGTTTGGTCACGATCAAGTAAGCCACGACCAGAGAAGTGCTGTGTCGGCGTCAAAGTAAACTCGATATCGGCGGCTGTTGCTGATTCCCACCAGTTCAACTCAATAATCTTCGCTTTATCCACGCCCCACTTTTCCAGTAATGCGCCAACTCTGAGTGGCACCAAAAACGTACCTACTTTATCGGCTAATACCTTTACGGCACCTTTATCTAAATGGTCATAATGATCGTGGCTGATCACCACCACATCAATATCAGGCAATTCTTGCAGTGAGATTGGTGTTGGGTGGAAGCGCTTTGGCCCCATCCATTGCACTGGCGATGCGCGATCACTGAACACAGGATCGGTCATCACTAGCTTGCCATCCAGTTTCATCATCACACTGGAGTGACCTAAGCGGTAAGCAACGTCGTCTTGTTCTTCGATCAGTTGCTCGGCAGTCATAGGAATTAGAGGCAATGCAGAACGTGGCACCGGCTCATTCCTTTCCGCTGTCACATAAGCTTTCAGGATTGAAAAAATATCAGACATACCCGATTTGTATTCCAGCTCACTGTTAACAAACTTCTTCGGAAGCTTATCTAGATTATCGTTTGATTGTGAACCTGTGCTTACGATAGCGACCACGGCAAGTACTCCTAAAATCGGTAATAGATATTTTTTCATTGGTATCTCTTTAATCATTGGGTCTATCCCAACTCAAAAACTACACTGATTAGTTTACATATCAAAACCAAAAAGTAAACCAATGAGTGTAAGTTTTAATTTGCGAGACGAAAATGTATAGAACTCGGCTTCGAAAGTACTAATAAGAATGATCTTCCATACTTGTACAAATATCGTTCAACTCTCACTTCTACAATTCGTTTATTGACCAAAGAGTCAGGTTTTATTTAACATTATATTTACAAATAAACATTAGCCGTTTATAGAAGGGACTCTAAATTGCAATTTACTATACGAACTAAGGCAATATTGGCGACGATCATCGCAGCTCTCGCCATTATCAGCGTGATGGGGATTTATTCATTTCAATCGAGCCGAGCCATTTTAATTGATAGAACCTTTGAAAGAGAGCTACCTGCTTCGCTTGGCGAGGTGAGTAATGAAATCAACCTTAAGTTAGAAACCCCTATTCTTGCATCAAAGATGATGACGCTGTCTCCTTTGATGAAGCAAGCCTCACTCTCAGAGAAAAACCTCCGCGCCTATCTTGAGTCGGTCAAAAACGAATTCAATGCCATCAGTGCCTATTACGTATCAAACGAAGCAAGTACTTACTACACACACAATGGTGTTCTGAAAACTATCTCAGCTAACGAACAAAGTGACCAATGGTTCTACCGTTTCATCCAGTCAGATAAAGCGTTTGAGCTCTCTTTAGATATTGATGCCGGCACTGGAATCCCAGCGCTATTTGTCAACTATGCGGTTACTCGAAACGGCGAACGTATCGGTGTAACTGGCATCGGCTTGACCTTGGAAAGTATTACCCAATTGATCAGCAACTACAGCGTGGGTAAAAGCGGTATTGTTTTTCTGGTCGATAAACAAGGGATCATCAAGGTTCACCCTGACAAAAACCTAATTGGTCAGTCACTGAACTCTGTCGGGATTGAAAGTAGCCTGCTACTCGGTAGTCAGCAAACCATTGTTCATGAGGGTGTTGTTGACGGGCAGCCTCAAATTCTAGGCTCCAAAGCGATGCCGGGTATTGGTTGGACTCTGATTACTCAGATCCCCAAGCAAGAAGTATTGAGTGAATTAAACGGCTTCAGTCAAACCATTATCTTTATGGCTTTACTCATCGCTGCAATCTACACGCCAATCGCAGCGTGGGCGACCAACAAACTGTTGCTGCCTTTCGTTGAAGTTGCAGAACTATTGCAGCAGATAGGAAAAGGCGGTGGCGATCTAACACTTCGCTTGGATGACTCCCGTCATGATGAAATAGGCCAGATTGCGAAAGGATACAACCAATTTGTTCAATACCTTAGCGACCTGCTTAAAGACGTGTCGAATACGGGTCAGCAAATATCAGAATCCATTCAGAGCGTGGATCGAATGGCTCAATCGATGGAACAAGACATCAAACAACAAACTAGCCAAATAGAACAAGTCGCCACAGCCATTCACGAGATGGGAGCCAGCTCTGACGAAATCGCCCAAAATGCTAACGGTGCTGCCGATAGTGCGAGCAGAGCTTCAGGTGCGATAAGCATCGGTCAAAAATCGGTTACTGTCACCTCAGAAAGTATCGAACACATGAACCAACAACTCGACGACACCACGGCCATCGTTAATCAACTCGCTCAAGATGCTAACTCTATCGACACTGTACTGGATGTAATCAGCGGTGTTTCTGAACAAACGAACTTATTAGCATTGAATGCGGCAATCGAAGCCGCTCGGGCAGGAGAACAGGGCCGAGGGTTTGCGGTGGTTGCAGATGAAGTAAGAACACTCGCCTCACGAAGCCAAGCATCAACTGAAGAGATACGCGGCATCATCGAGCAACTTCAACAACGCACGCAACAAGCCGTGGCAGCGATAGAAACGAGCACAACATTAGGA
The DNA here is from genome assembly GCF_030409755.1 of Vibrio lentus. Lineage (NCBI taxonomy): Bacteria > Pseudomonadati > Pseudomonadota > Gammaproteobacteria > Vibrionales > Vibrionaceae > Vibrio > Vibrio lentus. Next base: position 1,763,080 of record NZ_JAUFQE010000001.1, on the reverse strand, counting down.
ACTAACTGCCGAATAGAGGCTTCCAATTCAGAGCAACAGCTATCGAGCATTTCTCATAGCATCGATGAGATGAATGCTATGAACATGCAGATCGCCTCTGCGACAGGGCAACAATCTAATGTGATCAACGAGATATCACCGCACATCTCCGGTATTTCTGAAATAGCCAGAGAGAGCGATAACATGATTGAGAAAACGGCTCAGGAGTGTCAGCACTTACGCACCAAAGCGATGCATTTAACGAATCTGGTTTCTCAGTTCAAATGTTGATCTCAAAATTTAAGTCGTCCTAGAAAAACTAGTAACCTGAATTTTTCAGCAAGACTTAAAGCTAATCAGCAGACCATACATTTTTGAAATCTGGCCACCCCCAGTTGGTGATGGCCACATTTTTCAAAATGCCTTGGAAACGCACGGTTTGTAGATGATGGAACATAGGCACTAACCAATAATCAGAAATCAACGTCGATGCAACGGGCTCCAACTCTGCCAAGTAATTCGGCAGTTCAACCGAGGCTTTATGATGATCTAAGCGCTGTTTGAGCCAATCACTGTTCATCTCACCTAGTGCCGAGTGCAAAACAGGGTCATTCATCAACCACGAGAACAGCGAAGATGGCGCATTGTCGTCTAGGTTCAAGTTACACAGCACCAAGTCTTCTTTTAAATCGCCACTTTGAGAGAGCTGCGCCAGTTCGCGAAAGCTATAAGTATTCACCTCCACTTCCACGCCATATCGCTTGAGTATGTCTGACACACAGATAGCACATCGATGCAACGCATAATAGTCGTAAACTGCAATACTCATCTTTTTCGGCAGTTGCGTCTCTTTCGCAGGCGTTCGATACAACTCCTGCCAACTTGGCAGTATGTTTTGAGCTAAAGAGACACTAAACAAACCCTTGTTACGTTCCAACTGAGACAAAATCGCTTGTGGGTTGGTCAGTTCTGAAAGGTATTTTCGCTGCTCATTATTTAGTGGGCTAGCCGCTAAGTTCTGATTGAATAGGATAAACAGACACCCATCCTCGACTCGGCTACGAAGGCCATCAGTTTCAGCCGACACCAGCTTCGCGTCGCTTTTTCCGAGTTGATGAAAACAAGACGAATCTTCATAAGGTGACACCTGCATTTGGCTGTCATCAAAGCGAGCACTGCCCGTCATCGACTCTTCGAATTGCCAAATCGTCACTTCATCCGTCAGGGAACGACACCCGTAATAATGTTCGAACGCGGCAAGTTTTATACGTTCGTTATTAGTCTCAACCACTTTAAATGGACCGGTTCCAATCACGGCATGAGACACCGAATTTAAGGGCGATGGCTCACGAGTCACTTGCGCAGCAGGTTGAATCGAATACTTAACGCCAGCCAATAAGCCCGCAAAGCCGGTGTCTGCTTTGGTCAATTGGAAGCTGATCCTTAACGGCTGTTCACTGTAAACCGAAGCAACATGGGCTAACTCTGTCTGATAGAAAGGTAGCGGTTGTAAGGCGGTAAATAACGACACGAGTTGCTTGGCGTCGACGGGTTGACCATCGTGGAAGGTTAAGCCAGGGCGCAAATAGAAAGTCCAAACTAATTTTTCAGCATCATATTCCCAATGGTGCGCCAGTTCAGACTTCAACTTGCCCTTGCCATTACAAGTGACTAAGCAACTGAACACTTGCCTGATCAAAAATCGTTCGCTACTGCGGTGAATATGATGCGGAAATAGGTCTTCAAACTTACGTTTATAGGTTAATTGAACGTGCAGCAGCCCTTCACGCATCGTCGCGCCAGAGGTTTCTTGGAGGAGAGAGCCAAATATCGCGCGGTCGTTGTCTAGAATTGAGAGTGCTTTTTCGTATTTGCCCTGCTCTATCAGTTTACTAGCAACATGTTGAGTCAATTCTTGATTGCTAAAACGTAAAGTCAGATTAGAACGTTGATTCCTGCCGACTTTTGGTTCCCACACCAACCATTCAGCCTGATGCATCTTGCCTAACAAAGTTCGTGCATGGCGCAAGCTGGTGAACAGCTTGTCTGCCACCTCAGTTAAGGTAACCGAATGTGAGAGGTTAGGCTCAAACGAATCTAGCCTTGTGTAGTAACGCATCATGTTTAGATCAGACAAATAATGAACCTTTTTAGAAAAAAACCTTCCTGATTAAGCCCATTATAAAACACATCGGCCAAAAAGTAGCGCTAAAAGACAAAAACAGGAACAACTTAGTAAAAAACCATCTGTTTATTACTTCCTATTAAATGACCATAATTAATGGGTCAACAAGGAACTTTGAGTTCCCACCAAAGCCTAATACAAGAGAAGTAATCATCATGAGAAAATACTATCTTAATAAGCTTAAAAGCACCTGTAGCAAGCTCGAAAGAGAAGCACTACGAACACTTATAGAGCTATGTAACTGGCGTTATTAGTACACTTTTAAGCACCGAGTTAACGCGAGTTGAGTACAACCTAATATGCTCCTACCCCCAATATGAGTTAGGTCTCAACTCGCTTTTCCATTCAAAACGCCCTCTAAACCCTGCTGTACCAATCACTCACGCATACGATAAATTTCTGTTATCGACTCGACAAATTTAATTCGTTTTCTTAGTTAAACGAAAAGCCTTAAGGTTCGCCCCGAAGCAAGCAAGGAGCCTCAGAAAAACTGAAAGCTCAGCTAACAACTAATTTATTTGCAGTTACCAATCAGGTATTAACTAAGGAAACGCCATGCGTATCGCAATTCTTTCTCGCAACGAAAATCTATACTCTACTTCTCGCTTAAAAGCGGCAGGAGAAGCTCGTGGTCACCAGGTCGATGTTATCGACACGCTGCACTGTGATATAGATATCGCGAGTAACAATCCGAAGATTCGCTACATGGGTGAAGAGCTACCTCAATACGATGCTGTTATTCCACGTATTGGCGCTTCCATTACCTTTTACGGCACTGCGGTTGTTCGCCAATTCGAAATGATGGGCACTTTTTGTATCAATGAGTCAGTAGCAATCAGTCGTTCTCGCGATAAACTGCGCTCACTACAATTGTTGTCTCGTAAAGGTATTGGCTTACCAAAAACAGGTTTCGCTAGCCGCCCAGACAAAATTCAAGACTTGATCAAAAACGTAGGTGGTGCGCCACTGGTTATCAAGCTTCTTGAAGGTACTCAAGGTATCGGCGTGGTTCTAGCAGAAACAAACAAAGCAGCAGAAAGCGTTATCGAAGCATTCATGGGCCTAAAAGCGAACATCTTGGTTCAAGAGTTCATTGAAGAAGCTAATGGCGCAGACATCCGTTGTTTTGTTGTGGGTAACAAGGTTATTGCAGCAATGAAACGCCAAGCTGGTGAGGGTGAATTCCGCTCTAACCTGCACCGTGGCGGTACAGCTCAACTGGTTAAACTAACCAAAGAAGAGCGCGCTACAGCGATCAATGCAGCTAAAATCATGGGTTTAAACCTATGTGGTGTCGATATTCTACAATCTAAGAATGGCCCTGTTGTAATGGAAGTGAACTCTTCTCCAGGCCTAGAAGGTATCGAGAAAGCGACAGGTAAAGATGTAGCAGACATGATTTTCGGATTCATCGAAAAAAATGCAAAACCAAACGCTAACCGTACTCGTGGCAAAGGCTGATTAAACGCCGTTTACTCATGATTGGAAAAAACATGAACAATAAAATGATCATAGGGAATACAGAAGCACTTTGCTTACCAGAGTTAGGGATAACTGGACTACATACGCGTGTTGATACAGGGGCTCAAACCTCTTCTCTACACGTAGACAATCTACTATGTGTAAAAACAGATGGTGAAAACTTCGTAGAGTTCGATCTTCACCCAGACGTTTACCACCTAGAAGAAACAGTGCGCTGCAAGGCCAAGCTGAAAACAAGTAAAAGAATCAAATCATCGAATGGTGAAGTTGAACACCGTTGTGTGATTGAAACCATGCTAAAAATTGGTGGTCAGGAATGGCCTATCGATATCACACTAAGCAACCGTCAGGATATGACTTATATGATGCTGCTTGGTCGTCAAGGCATGAGCGACAAAGTGATTGTTGACCCAGCGGGCGAATTTCTAATTTCTCACTAATTGAACTGCTCCACAGCTCAAATAGTGAGTCAACAACGCGTATTAATAAAGGCCAGTCTTTGAGACTGGCCTTAATTATTTATGGCGATTCTTTTTATCGTTAAACCCAAACCGCCAAACAGATTTAACCAAACCTTTGAGTTTAATTTTAGTTACTCGCCAATGTGTCACAGGCCTTCTTGGCGCACTCATCAACAGATGTTCAAACGCTTGCTCACTCAAATTCACTTGCCCCCCATGCGCCACCAGCAAAGTGTCGAGCTGCATGTTATAAATACGGGATACCGACTCTCGGTACTTATTGGGATGAAAAATTGGAAAAGGCGGAATCAGCTTCTTTTTGACCTCAACCATTAAGTCCGCCACATAGGCGACACTGTGTGATGGACAATAGACAGAAAGATCTCTGTCGGTATGGCCTGGCGTTTCCAGAACCAACCAATCATCAAAGCCAGGAATGCTATCACCATCCGACAGCTTATAGTCCGGCTTTAACTTCCTTGAATACCATAGATTTGCTTTAGGCTTCCCTAATCGGTTCGCCATCCAGCGTGCCAATGCCAGATCGGTCAAATGCATCAATATGCCATCGATGCCGTGATACCAATCCTTATCTCGGTTTGCTGCAACCAAATTACAATTCGTCAGCTTTCTGAGCTTGTGCGCTGCCCCTGCGTGATCGGGATGCATGTGCGTAACCACAACCGTATGTAAATCAGAAAAATCACGCATCAGCTCGGTTTCGATGAAACCCTTCAAATGCGGGATGTCAGCTCGACATGCGCCATCAAGTAACAGTAATTTGTCTGGGTACTCCACCAAGTACATATCTTGGATGTAACCTTTAATGGTATGCAGCTGCAAACCCACCCCTTGTGATAAACCAACTGGTCAGACCTATACAATAGCAAACTCACCATCAATTGTGATCATTTTGTTAAAAGCAACAATCTAAAACCAGATAGACAGCTCGAATCAAGATTTCCATTGGTATCCACTCAATTACTCAATTACTCAATTACTCAAAACCAATGTTACTCAAATCCAATTCAACTCAGAAGAATGGGAAAAAATTCCAAAGATGAACATCAATTTCATCCGATATTTTTCAGCATTATTGAATGCTCACATTACCGAAAACCTTGCTCAACAAGCCTTACGCTTTAAGCGCTCAGCACCATTTATCGTGACGACAAAACATGTGATTTGTTGACCTGAGTTATTCGGACTATATATGCGCCTCTAATTTATTGTCTGAGTGCTATACATGAACCAATTAATCGATGCTCTTTCTACCCAAGGTTACTTTGTTTGGGATGACTTCTTAACTCACGAAGAAGTAGTGGCATTGAGGGATTGCATTCCAGAGAACTGGAAAAAGGCTAGGATCGGCCGTAACGATGATGTAGCACGAGAAGCTACGATTCGTAGTGACAAAATTCAGTGGGTGCGCCGTGATATGGGCGAACCAGCATCTCTGTTTCTAGACAAAATGGAACAAATTCGTTTAGAAGCAAACCAAGCGTTCTTTTTAGGTCTGTTCGAATACGAAGCGCACTTTGCGAAATACGAAGAAGGCGACTTCTACCAGAAGCACTTAGACTGCTTCAAAGGCAACGAAAACCGCCGCCTAACCACCGTGTTCTACATGAATGACGAATGGTCTGAGGAAGATGCAGGGGAGCTCGTGGTTTACGATCTAAAAGACAACCACATCGCGACCATTCCGCCAAAGGGTGGGCGACTGTTGGTATTCTTGTCTGAACAGTTCCCACACGAGGTACTGCCGACAAACACAGAGCGATTCAGTATCGCGGGTTGGTTCCGTATTAATGGCGTGAAAGACAACCAACTGGACATCGCACACTAAGCCAGTCCAATCTCTATATTATCCAGAACCTATGTCATCGAAAGCCTCTCCATCGAGAGGCTTTTTCGTAGATGAGAATCACTAGAGGTGACAAGTCTAATCGACCGCTTTCATTAGCAGGGTCACAACACGGCTATTTGGCTTCACGATTGCTCTGGCGTAATAGAGAAAACTGATATTTAATAAATGTTTACGATGCGTCTTAAAGAAGGATTAATTATGTCGTCTATCATCGTAGGTCATCGTGGTGTGGCGGGTACTCACCCAGAAAACACCAAAGTAAGCATTGAGCAAGCCGCTAACCTTGGCTTGAAGTGGGTCGAAGTCGATATTCAAGTGACTCTCGACGACCAACTTGTCGTTTGTCACGATCACACACTAGAACGTTGTAGTGATGGTAAAGGCCGTGTTGATGAACACACCTTGGCAGAGCTGCGCCTGTTAGATTTTGGTAGCTGGAAATCAGAACAGTTCACTGGCGAAAAAATACTGACTCTCACTGAGTTGTTGAGCTTGGTTGAAGCCCATGACCTGAGTGTTAATCTGGAAATTAAAGTCGATAGCAAACACCAAGCGCCTCATGTCGTCGATCTTCTGCACTCTGAACTGATCCGCTCAACGCTGGATACCGACAGGATCTTACTTTCAAGCTTCAGTCACCAAGTCGTTGCTGAAATGGCTCACCATTTACCGAGATACCGAGTTGGCGTGATCACAGAGCAACTGACCCAAGCCGATCTAATGCTTATCAATGAGGTAAAAGCGTTCAGTTGTCACATGAACTATGAACATGTCGATCAGAACGATCTCGACACGTTAAAAGAAGCGAATATTCAAACATGGTGCTACACCGTCAATGATCCGTCTCACTTCGAATTCCTCTCAAAAGTAGACGCTGTATTCACTGATTTTCCGAATCAATTTAGCTCTATAAATTGACCGAGCGAATACCGAAAAAGCACGCCTCAAGAGACATTAAAATTAACCCCAATAAACCTGAAAATTAGGTAGCAAACACAAGTGAGTAGGAGTACATTCCGCTACTCACTTGGTTTCATTAGCTCGCTCTATTCAGACAGCTTCATTGGTTACTTAATTTATGGATCTCATTTTTAGTCCAACTTACCCAATTTTGGGTGCAATCTTCATTTTCGCCGCTATTGTTCGTGGCTTCTCAGGTTTCGGTTTCACCTTAGTGGCATTGCCATTAAGCGCGCTATTCGTCCCTGTTATCGAACTGGTTCCTGTTTTCATGTTGATCGACCTACTCGGCAATATTCAATTGCTACCTAAGGTTCGAAAGCACGTTAACTGGCGCTGGGTTTCAAAGGTGTTTATTCCTTGTTTGGCCTTCACTCCAGTCGGCTTACTCTTACTCAAATCGGTTAGCCAAGACACGATCATCTTGATCATCAGCGCTTTTATCTTTGCGTCTGCACTTATGATCTACAAAGGCTTTCAATACCGAAGTGAACCTAGATTTGCGCCTTATATTCTCGGCAGCCTTGCTGGAGTAATGAATGGCGCGGCTTCAATGTCTGGGCCTCCAGTTGGCACACATGCATTAGCAAGCCCAGTCGAACCTCACATTGCCAGAGCCGGTCTTATCGCGTTCTTTGTATTGGCTGATTCCAGTGCGTTTGTCTCGGCATCGATAGCAGGATTAGTCGACCGTGATGTGGTTTGGCTTACGATTGTACTTTTGCCAAGCAGCATGTTTGGTGGCTATGTCGGGTCTAAATTGTTCGAGAGATTTGGCGGAGAGAAATTCAAGCCAGTCACTATTGCCCTGCTGATGGTGATAGCCATATTCAGTGCAGGGCGAGTACTCGTCTAAATTGGGTAAGTGAACACCTAAACTCGGTAAGTGCAACATAATCTGGGTAAGTGAAAATCTAAACTGAACGAGTAAAAAATCTGGGGGCTACCATTCGATATGGATAGGAGTGCCCATTTTAACTAGTTCAATAAACGCATCCATATCTTGATTGGTTAAAGCAATACAACCATCCGTCCAATCAAAACTTTGAATAAAACTTGGCGAACGGCGCTCACCATTTTTGATGCCGTGGATTTTGATATTTCCTCCCGGACTCAGATCGTGTTTTTCCGCCCACTCTCTGTCGGCGGATTGTGGGTAATTGATGTGTACTGAACGATAAAAATCAGACTCTTCCATAATATAATCGAGCTTGTATTGCCCTTCTGGGGTTCGATTATCCCCTTCAAATCGCTTATGCCCTTTGGGCTGCTTACCCAAGGCTATCCGAAACTCTTGTACGACCTCATCGTCTTTAAACAAGTACATTCGACGCTTTGATTTATCGACCTTAACCAAAGTGACTACTTGAAGTAGCGGGTCTATCTCTGAAGCAATATTAGGTACGTTGTAAAACTGTTGAGATGAGCTTTGAGGTGGGCGCTTCGATGAACCTTGAGAAAGCTGAGCAACCTTATTCTTATTGTCGTTAGAATTGTCGTCAGAGCCACTTTCAAGAACGTCATCCACAACAATCACATTGTTTGAGTTCGCGCTCGTAGGAGACGTTGAGAGAGCTTGAGCGTGAGAAGGTGCTGACTCAAACACGATGGTTTCTATCGCCGTTGCATCAGAAACTATTTTATCTACTACAAGCTTCTGCGCTTGTGACTTCTGTGTTGCGAGCGGCTTTACATATTGCGGCGTATCAGTAGCAAAGGAAGTCGCTGAATAAACCAGAGAACTAGCAAAGAGTAAGTACAGTGATAAAGGTAAAAACAACCGCACTCCTAAATCCCCTCTAAGCTCATAGACATGGTTCGCGACTGAGTTTCCATTCCCAACGATTCATAGAAACTCTGAGCTTGCTGGTTAAACTCCATCACTTCCAAACGAAGCTCTATCGCTCCTCTGGCCTGCGACCATTGGTTGAATGACTTCATCAACGCCTTGCCGACACCTTGGCTTTGAATCTGATCGTTGACCACAATCGTATTCACACGCGCGACTTTATGCGGCTGAATAAAGCTCACCCCTTTGTTCTGCGTCACTTTGCCGGCAAGAAAGCCAACGACCTGTTCGTCTTGAACCGCAACAAAGAAAGAACCGAGCGGGTCTATCATCAACCCTAACCAATACTCTTCGCTGTCGCCAAGGCTTCGTGACGGTGGTGCAAACACCATAGGTGCACCAAGATGATGTTGACGGTTTATCTGCTCAGAAAGCGCTAAAATAGAGCGGATGTCAGTTACCTTTGCGGTACGGATTTGCATATCATCACCTTGTTTGAATTCCATAATACCTTAGCAAAAATGACTTACTTGTGCACCGTTGTCCTAGCCAACTCAGGTATGTTTTTGACGGCAAAAATGGATATTAGGCTGTATTTAAACGGGAATTGTTCCGCAAATCTAAGGCACATTGGCGACCTTTGAATGCTACTATCTCTGCAGAATCAATACACTAACGACTGGATACCTATATGATTAAGTTTGCTGTAATTGGAACCAATTGGATTACACAAAAGTTTGTTCAAGCTGCCCATGAAACTCAATCGATGCAACTTGCTGCGGTTTATTCACGAAACTTAGATAGCGCGGCACAGTTCGCCCAAGAATTTGACGTTGAAACGACTTATGACTCACTCGATGCATTAGCAGGTGACAGTACAATAACAGCGGTTTACATCGCATCTCCAAACTCAATGCACTGTGAGCAATCGATCTTGATGATGAAGCACGGCAAGCATGTGATTTGTGAAAAGCCTGTCGCGTCAAATATTGATGAAGCCACTCGAATGTTTGAAGTCGCAGAACAAAACGGCGTGGTGTTATTTGAAGCGTACAAATCCCAGTTTCTACCGAACTTTAAGCAAATCCAACTTGGGTTAGAAAAGATTGGTAAAGTACATAAAGCACACATCAACTACTGCCAGTATTCATCACGCTACCAAAAGTACCTCAACGGTGAAAATCCAAATACGTTCAACCCTGCCTTCTCTAACGGCTCAATGGTAGACATTGGTTTTTATTGTGTCGCCGCTTCCGTGGCACTGTTTGGCAAGCCTCAAGCAGCTCACGCTTCTGCTAAATTGCTTGATTCTGGCGTGGATGCTCATGGCTGTGCGATCTTCCAGTACCCTGAGTTCGATGCCACTCTCGCGCACTCTAAGGTCAGTGATTCCTATGCGCCTAGTGAGATCCAAGGTGAACAAGGGGCGATCATTATCGATCACATCGCTGAATGTACGGATGTTAAGATCCGCTATCGTGATGGCTCGATAGAAAACCTCACGCAACATCAAAGTGAGAACTCAATGAGTTATGAAGCGCAAGCCTTTGCCGATTGTATTCATGGCGATCAAGCAACCAAGGCTCAAACAACACAGCGCGCTTTAACCGTTTGCAAGCTAATTACAGAGATGCGTCAGCAAGTTGGTGTCGTTTACCCTGCAGACAAATAGGCACCACAAATACGCTAATGGTCTGATAACTAAGAAATAGTCATTTATACATAACCAAATTTAATCTTTACGACAAACAACTGGATTAGTTGATTAGAGAGTCATCTGTTTAAATCCGCGTTCGATATCTATCGTACTTATTTAATTTATTGAAGGTGTGTAAAGTGTTTTCAGTTGATGATCGCGTTGTAGCAACAAAAGGTGTTGAACTTGGTGAAATGGTAGTGACTGGCCTAAGCGCTGGTGGCGGCTACGTTCACGTTACAACTGTAGAAGGCGCAATGACGCTTACTTACCCAGTGCAAGATCTTAAAAAAGCATAGTTTAACCACTTTGCTCTTTTAGTAGACCATCTGCTAAAGGTAACAGAATACAGGCTTTGGCTGATCTCACTCTTCTGCATTAGAGGGGATTGCCAGAGCCTTTTTTGTACCTGCTATTTCCCAACAACCTTCCCATTAGTTTACTCATTGCAGTAAAGCCGAATCCAACAGACAATAGAATTAATAAAATAGTATTAATACCAAGTGCTTATTGTCGGTTGATGCTCACTATTTTGAATCTTAGGATTTATTGATACTTAACGTTATCGACGCTTAATGTTCGCAATACTTTCTGATACATTAGCATTAACTTATATTTATAATGACCTGAACTAAGGGAAGCTATGAAGCTTTACATTTACGACCACTGCCCCTTCTGTGCAAGAGTGGCCTACATTGCTCAATCTCTAGGCTTGAACATCGAGCTTGTTTCTGTGGATTATGATGACGCCCAAACCCTTATCGATTTGATCGGTAAAAAGATGGTGCCCGTCTTACAGAAAGACGACGGTTCTATCATGGCGGAAAGCTTGGATATCATTGCTTACTTCATGGACTTGAAATCAAGTGATGAACAACGTGTGCCATCAGAACAAGTTACTCTGTTCCAAAGCCGCGCATTCCCGCTAAGCCAACGCATTGGTCTGCCGCGTTGGTGGAAACTGGACCTTGCTGAATACCAATCAGAAGCCAGTAAAGCAGCATGGCGCGCAGCCAAAGAAACCGAAGAACTCAACTTCGACAAACTGATTGAGCAAACGCCGCAGTTCGTTGAACAGATTAATCCGCTATTGAAAGATGCCGATCTTCTACTGAACCTAGAAAATGGTGAGTCGGCACTGCCGCTTATTGACCAAGCGGTGTACTTCTCGATGTTGCGCGGTTTCTGTGTTGAACCAAGCATCACATGGCCACCAGCGCTTGAACGTTGGTTAGAGAAGCAAAGTGAAACGCTAAAGCTGTCTTTACTTCGTTAGAAAGCCACCTCAATTTCGCTAAAACGCTTTTCCTAAAAGAAGCTAGGAGCTGTGACCAGCTTTTAGCTTCTATTTCGTTCTATTTTCTATCTTAATCAATTCCAACAATACCATTCACAATTCATTCATACTGACACCCGTACGATATATGTATTCCTGTATTGTTAGAGCCTTGTATGAGCACATTAAAAACCACACTACTAATCCTATTCGTATCACTATCTATCTGGTTCATATTGCCTGTTGAGCTCGAACTAGCACGAAAAGTCCCTGCATTTTTTGCCGCAATCTCAATGTTAAGTATGGCGATGGCAATGCTCATTAGCTGTCGAACTAAATGGCTAGACCGCCTGATTGGTGGGATAGATAAGGCTTATGTTTGGCACAAGTGGCTAGGCATTTCAGGTGTACTTGGTGCTAGCTTCCACTGGTTATTGGTTCCTGGCCCCGCAGGTAATGGTATAGATCCAACCTTTGCTGATTTTGGAGAAGAAGTGGGACAGTGGGCGATGTATGGCCTCATTTTATTAGGAGCTATTAGCATGGTCCGTCAGATCCCATACCGAATTTGGTATTACACCCACATGCTAATGGGGCCGATTTTTATCATCTCGGTTTATCATACTTTCTTCTCAGACGTGCCGTTTAGCCTGACCAGCGTAACTGGTATCACTCTGCTAATGGTTTCCGCTATCGGCATTGTAAGTTGGGTCTACAAGATCATCTTTAAGAAGCGATATTTCTGCGCTTACACGGTTAGCGATATTAAACCGATAGACAACGCTGTTGAGATTACCCTCGAAGCTGAATCCAAAACAATTGATTACCAAGTAGGACAATTTGCTTACCTCGACTTTAATTTGGATAAAGTATCCCACTTCCATCCTTTTACTATTACGTCTCATCCCAGTGAGCAACAATTGAGCTTTATTATTAGAAACTTAGGCAAGCATACTCAGGCGCTACAAACGCAACTAGTCGTAGGCCAAAAGGTAACCGTTGATGGTGGTTATGGACAACTCATACGTAAAAAGAAGGCAAGTCAGCCACAAGTATGGTTAGCCGGAGGTATAGGCATCACACCTTTTATTTCTTGGATAAAGGCAACGGCTACTCCGGAGCAAGAGATTCACCTATTTTTTGTTGGCCGAGGAAAGTTTTACCGCCTAATGGTTCAAAAGGTGACGGAGATAATTGGAACTAAGAACATTCAATTACACATACAAGATAGTGAACAAGATCGCCTGTCTGCTGATGGTATTAGTGAGAAACTATCTTTGCCACTGTCGATGTATCAAGTGTTCGGTTGTGGGCCGACTCCAATGCTCAGCTCATTAAAAAAGCAACTGGTAAGTAAAGGATTAAAGCCTAGTCATTGGCACAATGAAAACTTTGTTATGAGATGATAAGACGCCAAGCAACAAGGATCGTTGTTGGTCACAAGTGGTAAACCAACAACGAGTACTTCTCGGCAGTTAGAATCAAAGCAAGCGGCGTCGCAACCCTGTACGTTCCAAGATTCGTGTCGAAATCTCTTCAACAGACAGTGACGAGGTATTGATGTATGGAATGGCTTCACGTCTGAACAAACCTTCTACCGTTTGCAGCTCATACAAACATTGAGAGTCACTTGCGTACTCACTGCCTGCTAATCGATTTTCACGGATCTCGGTCAGCCTTTCCGCATCAATCGTCAAACCAAACAGCTTATGACGATATATCTCAAATTCCGGTAGCAACCTTAAGCGAGCAATATCATCATGGATAAACGGATAGTTTGCGACGCGCAAACCAAACTGCATTGCCATGTACAAGCTCGTTGGCGTTTTACCGCTGCGAGAGACTCCCAACAAGATAATGTCTGCCTCTTCCAAGCCTTTTAAAGTAATGCCGTCGTCGTGCGCTAACGTGTATTCGATAGCAGCAATACGGTCGAAGTATTTGTCCGAGTCTTTATTGACGCTACGAGAACGCTGCAGCTTCGGCTTAGGCGCCATTTTCGTATCATCTTGCACTTTCTGCACGATACTCTCTAACACGTCATAACAATGCGCAGGCGCATCTAACAGCTTGAGTTTTATCTCCGGAATCACAATCGAGAAAAAGACCAAAGGTTCATGGCCTGTTGCTCGATATGAAATCTCGATCTCTTTCAATAAATCAGAAAGTTTGTCTTCACTTTCGACAAACGGGAAGGTTTTTTCATTAGCTTCGAATGGGAATTGACCTAGAACAACATGCCCTAAAGTCTCACATGTTATGGCCGTTCCATCAGAAACATAGAATACATCACGACTTTGGATATCAATTTGCATTTTTTATTTAATGTTTAAAATTATTTTGAGTAGGATGGGAACCATAATATATATAACGAAACCCTGCTGACTATTACGTCCCCCACAGCTTTAGAAAATAATTTACATTTTTTTAAACTGATACGTAATCGTTTGCCTTTAAATCCCTACAATGCTTGCTATGTTTCTGGAGAAATAAATGCAAAATAACACCCTATGGTTCAATGGCCTTTCCATGGAAGATGTCGACAAAGTCGGCGGTAAGAATGCTTCACTTGGCGAGATGGTTTCTAACCTAGCTAACGCTGGCGTATCAGTACCTAATGGTTTTGCTACCACATCTTATGCGTTTAATAACTTTCTTGACTACAAAGGTCTTGATGAGCGTATTCACCAACTCCTTGATGAACTTGATGTTGAAGACGTTGACGCACTGCGTAAGACAGGTGCAACGATTCGACAATGGGTTCTAGACGCACCCTTCCCAGAATCACTAGAGCAAGATATCCGTGATAACTACCGCGAACTGATTGAAGGCAACGAAGAATTGTCTGTTGCGGTTCGCTCATCGGCAACAGCTGAAGACCTTCCAGATGCTTCTTTTGCAGGCCAACAAGAAACCTTCCTTAACGTGAAAGGTATCGATGCGGTTATCGAAGCAACGAAACACGTGTTCGCTTCACTGTTTAACGATCGCGCTATCTCTTACCGAGTACACCAAGGCTTTGATCACCGTGGCATTTCACTGTCTGCGGGCATCCAGCGCATGGTTCGATCAGACAAAGCTTCTTCAGGTGTAATGTTCACTCTTGATACTGAATCAGGCTTCGACCAAGTGGTATTCATCACCTCTTCTTGGGGCCTAGGTGAAATGGTCGTGCAAGGCGCGGTGAACCCAGATGAGTTCTACGTTCATAAGCCAATGCTAGAAGCAGGCCACTACCCAGTTGTTAAAAAGACGTTTGGTTCTAAGTTGATCAAGATGATCTACTCAACCAACCAAGAGATCGGCAAGCAAGTTGATATCATCGACACAGATACTCAAGAGCGTAACGAGTTCTCATTGAACGATGAAGAGATCAAAGAATTAGCAAAACAAGCGATGATCATCGAGAAGCACTACCAACGTCCGATGGATATTGAGTGGGCAAAAGATGGCATCGACGGCAAGCTTTACATCGTTCAAGCTCGTCCTGAAACAGTATGTTCTCAAAGCGACCAAAACGTTATCGAGCGTTACGAGCTAAACAACAAGGCAGATGTCTTAGTTGAAGGCCGTGCTATCGGTCAACGTATCGGTTCAGGCCCTGTTCGCTTGGTTGATTCTCTAGACCAAATGTCACTGGTTCAAGAAGGCGACGTGCTGGTAACTGACATGACAGACCCGGACTGGGAACCTGTGATGAAGAAAGCCTCTGCGATTGTGACTAACCGTGGTGGCCGTACTTGTCACGCAGCAATCATTGCTCGTGAGCTAGGCATTCCTGCCATTGTTGGTTGTGGTACTGCAACAAGCAGCCTGAATGACGGCGACACCGTAACAGTGTCATGTTCAGAAGGCGAAACAGGCTACGTTTACAATGGCGAACTCGACTTTGAGATCAAACGTTCTGAGGTTGATGAGCTACCAATGCTGCCAACCAAAGTAATGATGAACGTGGGTAACCCAGATCGTGCCTTCGACTTCGCTCAAATCCCGAACGAAGGTGTTGGCCTTGCTCGTCTTGAATTCATCATCAACAAGATGATCGGTATTCACCCTAAAGCTCTGTTGAACTTCGATGAGCAAACGGATGAGATCAAAGCAGAAATCAACCAGCGCATTCGTGGCTACAAAGATCCTATCGATTTCTACGTAAGCAAGCTAACGGAAGGCATCGCGACTATCGCGTCTGCATTCTGGCCTAAGCGTGTGATCGTACGTATGTCTGACTTCAAGTCGAACGAGTACAGCAACCTTGTTGGCGGTAAAACGTTTGAACCACATGAAGAGAACCCAATGCTGGGCTTCCGTGGCGCATCTCGTTACATCTCTCCAGTATTTGAAGACTGTTTCGAGCTTGAAACTCAAGCGCTAAAACGTGTTCGTAACGAGATGGGACTGAAGAACGTTGAAATCATGATCCCATTCGTGCGCACTCCAAGTGAAGCGGCATCGGTTATCGACATTCTGGCTAAGTTTAACCTACGTCGCGGTGACCAAGGTCTGAAAGTCATCATGATGTGTGAGCTTCCATCGAATGCGATTTTGGCTGAGGAATTCTTGAAGTACTTCGATGGCTTCTCTATCGGTTCAAACGACATGACACAGCTGACACTTGGCCTAGACCGAGATTCAGGTGACGTTGCTCACTTATTCGATGAGCGTAACCCAGCGGTGAAAGCGATGCTGAAAATGGCCATCGATGCAGCAGCTAAAGCGGGTAAGTACGTGGGTATTTGTGGTCAAGGCCCATCTGACCATGACGACCTAGCGGAGTGGTTAATGGAGCAAGGCATCAGCTCTGTTTCACTAAACCCAGATACGGTTATCGACACGTGGTTGAAGCTTGGTAACGTTGCGAACAAGTAACGCTTAGCGCCCAAAAGTCGATTTAACAAAAAAGTAAATACTACAAAGCCAGTCACTGCGACTGGCTTTTTATTTACTGCATTTTAGGACGAGACATCGAACACTTTAGAAGTAGTATCTAACGCCTACCCAAGCTTCGGTCTGCCACTCACTTGGTATAGACAAACCGTTCACATCGATATCGCCTTTGGTGATGTCGTAACGAGTATTCAACCACCAAGTACGCGCACTGTTCATTGGTACATTCAAAGATGTTTTCAATGAGAAGTTTTGCATGTTGATATCGCTACCAGATAAATCTTGCCACTCAGGAACCAAAGAAACATAAGCGCCAGAATTACCTAAGTGTTTTGCCGTGATAAGCCCAAGTGAATATCCCGTTAAGTCGTCTTTAGACGAGCTGACACCTGATATTTCCATGCTTCCTGTCATCAGCCCAGCTCTTGGAAAGACTAGGAATCCTGCTGTGTAAGCCGGATTGATGGCAACAACACCACCGACCGAGAGCAAATCATTTTTAATGTTGGTGCGAGTATTAATATAATCTAGCGACACGCCAATTTTTGGAGTCACCTCTAGCCCCGGCTCAAAAACATGAAAATACTGGAGTCGGGAGTTACTGTAATCCGAACCAAATTTATTTGGGTCACGTTGTGTCACATCATTATCATCAACAAAGGTCGCCTCTGCGAGCAACGCAAACTGCTGACCATTGTCCATCCCACCAGAAACCTGTCCCTGAAATTGAATATCGGAGCTACCGCTGAACATCAGTGCGGATTGTGTGTACACCTTGGTTACGTCTGCAGGATCGATAACACGTTCTGATTCGGCATGCACAGGGATCGACAAACCCAAGCTCAATGGAATAATAAGGGCAAACTTTTTCATTGTATCTCTCGAAAGTAGTTTGCTTCTTCCTTGAAGCAAGAAAGTCCTTCTGTCTCAAACGGGCTGTTATTTATCAGCAAGTAATTTTGCAGCTGAACGCATCAACGCAGGGCCTTTGTTTTCACCAAAACCAGAGTGGTAAGGGTTGTTTGAGAACATCACGCCAACAAAATCACGCTCTGGGTCGATGTAAATGAATTGACCAAGGTTGCCACTTTTCGACATTGCACCGTCATTGAAGATGAAGTCGAATTGATATGCGTTGTAATCCGCTTTTTCATTGTATGCATGCAATGAACTGCTCTCCTTGCTCGTGCCGACAAAGGCTTTTGGATCGCCGCCATTGCGAATACGATCAATCACGGCTTGAGAGATAACAGGTTCATCAGCTACCGCTTTCCAGCTTGGCGTAAACAGAGTACCCCAGCGGGCCATGTCTTCGACTGTTGTAGACACCAAACCAACGGCGATCGCCATGCCATCAGGCGTTAAGTTAAATTCCATCGATTGGCGAGCGTGTACTTTCGACCAAACACGATCTTCAAACACTTGAGTCCATGTTTTGTTTTCGATGTTCTCAACCATTTTGGTTAGTACCATAGTGTTGATAGAGGCATAACGGAAATGGTCGCCCGCTTTCTCGCCATCTAGCTTCTGAGCGCCTTTAGCCACATTCATCCATGTTTCCATTTCACCGGTTTTGGCTCTTGGCGAGTTAAATGATGCAGCAAAGAAACGTACAACGTCAGAGTCTGGGTTCAGGATCGATTTAAGCGTCTCTTCGTTATCTAACGCCGTAGACATATTGAGCACCTGATGCACAGTAATGCCTTCCCAGTTGGTTCCTTTGAGTTCTGGAACATAGTGAGTAATGCCTTTCTCTGGGTCGACTTTGCCCTCTTCGACCAGCATTGCCACAACTGTACCGACGGTAGTTTTGGCCGTTGAAGCCCATACATGACTGTCTGTCGGGCTCATGCCTGGATACGCTTCGTAAACAATCTCGCCTTTATGAATCAGCATAAAGCCTTGAGTTCTAAATTGTTCATCAGCAAGGTACGCTGCCATTGTCATTTCACCCTTGCTTTCCGTCTCAACCTTCAACTTCGTAAGGCGTGGATCAAGGTTTTTAACCAGTGGCTTGTAGTCCTCATTCGGTGCAGCAAAAGCCGTTGGCATAAACTCACTCATATGCAGGTTGTAGTAAACGCTGTGGTCACCACCCATTTGCCAATGGAAGTTATTGAAGTTTTCTCGCGCTGAAGCAACAAACGAGGGAGTAAAAGATTGTTGAGCATCTTTCACGGTCAGTGTTACCTGAGCGCCTTCTACTTGAAGTGCAGCCTCTACTGGGTTTTCTGCAAAAGCCATCGATGAAATGGTAAGTGATGAAATCGTGAGTGATGAAATAATTAGAGCAAGGGGTTTAAGTTTCATGTTCTTCTCCTCATTTGGGTTGGAAGAAGTATATGAAGTTGCGCTACACTTAATTAGGTCATTTGGTGACATTTAAAGGCAGACTCATAGAACTATGAAAGCATCATCGAACACCACCAACATACTGCTCAGCTCTACCAGTAACATTGCACCGTATATTCAATATTGCCAAACACGTTCTTTAGACTGGCGTTCGGTGGCCATCGAATGTGGGTTGCCAATTGAGCTGACACACTCTAACCAGTGGCTTCCTACTCAGGATTTGGTTCGCTTTATTCATAGCTTGGAGCGTAAATTTGGTTATTCAATTGGGATTGAGGTTGGACGAAAAGCATCTCTAGAACAACTGTCGCCAGAGCTAAGTCGAAAGATCGACCAATGCACATCACTTGAGCAAGCAATCCGTTGTTTAACTGTTGAGATATCAACCTTGAGCAATCACGTCACCATGTGGACAGAAAAACGCGATGGAATGTGGTGGCTATGTCATCGCAGCTGCTATCACCCATCGACATCGGGTTTTGAGCAATCTGAGTGGTTTCGCACACTGACCGTAATTAGCTTGTGTCGTAAATTCATAGAAAGCACATGGCAACCATCACACGCTAAGCTAATCTCGGCAAACAACCGTGAGCGTAAGTTACCCAAACACTTCTTCAATTCTGATATTCAGTTTGAGCAACAATATGGCGCGATCGCCATTCCCTTGCCGGGTGACTATCGCGCAATCTCCGAACAAGACACAACCCAAGATTGGCATCAAGCTGTTGAGGTACTCATAAGCACTTACTCGACCTTGCCTTGGTTCAATATTGAATGGTTCGCTACCATGCTCGGCATGACAAAGCGAACGCTGCAACGAAATCTGAAGAGTAACGGGATCCTCTTTAAGCAGGCCAAAGAACAAGTTAGGAAGAGTAAAGCCAAGCAGTTACTCGATGAGACCGATCTTTCAGTGCAAGAGATCAGCTGGCAAGTGGGTTACAGTGATTTGAGTAACTTTAACCGCGCCTTTAAGGGTTGGACTGGCACTACAGCGCCAAGTTATCGAAATACGAGCAAAGAAACAAAAAGGTAGTTATCAAAATAAAAAGTCCGGTCAAATAACCGGACTTAATCGAAGATGTTGATATCAGTTCACTACTCTAATAAAGCTCTCGCGTTATCACCCTGCTCGTAAATATAGAGGCTGACACGAGACAGTATGGTTATCTCTTCTAAGCTGACTTGGAGCGAGTTTTGCCCTCTTCCTAGATTAGCTCTCAAGCGATCGACTAGCTGTTGAACTGCCTGCAAATCATCTCTCGCTTTAGGAACACGAGTATTCATAAAGGTGAACCACTTTTCACTCATGTTACGGCTTATCTTGGCAAGTACTTCGGTATTGGTAATGGTAAATGCCTTATCAAGATTGCCTCCGTCTCGGAGGATGTCATAAATGATGTGACCGTTCTTTTTCGCCACCATCATGTTCTTGGTATTGAGCTGCAATTCACCAATATGTCCATTAGCCATTTTTAAGAAGAACTTAATGTCTTTGTAGCCAGCGTCTGTTGCGCCACAGTTGAATTTGGCGTTGTCGCCTTGGCTGGTGCCATAGCGATCTTTCATCGCAGATTGATGGTGTTTCAGCTCGACAAACTCTTTAGTCAAAATGATCATCGCTTTGGCCACGATCATATCGTCCATACTCTCAAACACGATGGTCATGCGGGCTGCATCTTTAAGGTCGCCAATATCATAATGACGTTTTCGATTGGTGATTTTATCCAACGCACCATGAAAATCTTTTACGCCCAAATAAGCACCGGGAGGCTGTTTGAGCGTTCCGTTACACACTGAAGCGACTTGCACAGCGAACTCTCTAAGCGCCTCTTGAGCCTCGACCGTCTCCATAAACATCATGAACAGCTGCTTTTTCTTTAGCGTGGCATTCGCGACCTGATTTCGAGAACCAAAATCTAGATTGCTATTCGCCAACTTCTGACTTGATGATTCATCCAGATAGTTATGAATCTTTTCTTTCTGAGTCATGATGTCGAGAATGACCTGATCTTGCTGCTTGTTAGCGGCATTCATGTAATCGAAATTTTCGACCTTTTGTTTCAATGCTTGCAACTTCTGTTGGTAATCTTTGACGTTAACCAAACGAAAGCCCTGAGACATGATGCCTTGTTGGTTTATCTTAGCGAGTACCTTCGCCTTGTTCTTTCTAACCTGTTCTTGGCTGATCTGAATTTCTTCTGTCGTCGGCATATTTAGGTTCCCTCTCCAATATGCAGTTAAAACGGTGCTTGCTGACTCGCAATTCCTTTCCCTTTGACGATATTAGTTTATGGATTTGATAATTACATTAGCCAACAACGATAACCCTATAAAATAAATAAGGTTTGAGAGGTACTTCCATAAAGCCACAGGACAGAGTGCAACAACTACTCTGAACTCAAAGTTAGGGAATATGCCGAGATCTGTTAACAGTTATTGGTATCGGGCTGACCTTACGTTATCCTTTACGCAATTCTTCATTGAGAGGTTTGTCACTAATACAAACCTAACTTCAAGACCGATAAGAGCGTTATGAATTCTACTACCGCAACTCCCTCGCCTTCTCTTGGCCGACAACTCTATACAATGACATGGCCAATGCTGTTTGGGGTGCTTTCCCTAATGAGCTTCCAGCTTGTAGACAGTGCTTTTATTGGCCAACTGGGCGTGCTGCCGCTCGCTGTTCAAGGTTTCACGCTTCCAATACAGATGATCATCATTGGTATTCAGGTCGGGTTAGGTATCGCGACAACCGCGGTAATCGCTAGAGCCATTGGCGCGAATGAAACGCGCTACGCCAAGCAACTAGGTGGATTAGTGATTGCGATGGGCAGCGTGAGTGTTGCGCTTTTCTCCGTCATCATCTACCTATTGCGTGGGCCAATTTTACAGTTGTTGGATGCGCCACCGACGGTATTGCCAATCATTGATTCTTATTGGATCTATTGGCTAGTCAGCTCTTGGACAGGTGCGCTGCTCTACTTCTTCTACAGTGTGTGTCGTGCCAATGGTAATACCATGCTACCCGGTTCAATGATGATCGCGACCAGTATCATCAACTTGATATTGGACCCGATTTTCATCTTTACGCTCGACATGGGTATCAATGGAGCCGCCATTGCGACCATCTTAGCGTTCGGTGCGGGTATATTTTTCGTTGCTCCTAAGGTGACTAAGAAGCATTGGATGACGTTCGACTGGCACGATCTCGACATTGGTAAGAGTGTTCGCTCCATTGGTAACATTATGGGGCCTGCGATGATCAGTCAGCTGCTGCCACCTGTTTCATCCATGTTCGCCACTAAGCTGCTTGCTGGCTATGGCACTGCTGCCGTTGCAGCTTGGGCGCTGGGTTCACGTTTTGAATTCTTCTCGATTGTCGCTGTACTGGCATTAACGATGTCGATGCCTCCAATGATTGGTCGCATGTTGGGAGAGAACAACCTCGAAAACATACGTAAGCTCGTTAAGATTGCGGTGATGTTCGTATTGGGTTTCCAGTTGGTGATTGCACTGGTGACTTGGTTATTCTCTGGCGGACTAGCAAACCTAATGACCAGTGAAAGCGAAGTCTCAACGATTTTAAACTATCACCTACTGATCGTGCCTATCAGCTTAGGGCCACTGGGAATCTGTATGCTAATGGTTTCTGTCTCTAACGCATTGGGCAAATCTTACACCGCCTTGACGATTTCAGCGCTGCGCCTGTTCGCCTTCTTCTTGCCTTGCTTGTGGGTAGGTTCGCAGCTTGCAGGTATTGAAGGCATATTCTGGGGCGCAATGGTAGGTAATGTGCTTGCCGGAACCTGTGCATGGTTTATGTACCAACGCGCACTGGGGCAAGTTGAGGCTAAGCTTGCCAATTAACTAGCGAGAAAGTTATTAAATACAAAAAAGCAGCCACTTGGGCTGCTTTTTTCATAAGTCGGGTTCTCAGTAACACTCTAGACCATCAAATATTCAACCCATCAATGGTCAATTTCACTCCAGAGATAAAGAGAAACAGGTAGCACAATCGATACACCCATATTTGATTTACACGGTGTAATAACCACACTCCGAGCTCAACGCCAACAGGAGCGAGAGGCATCAGAATCAAGGCTGTCATCACATTCATCGTGTCAAACTCACCTAAGGCAGCGTAAGGAACCAGTTTGGCTAAATTGACTAAACCAAACAATACGGCCATCGTCGCTACCAAAACAACTTTGTCTAGTTTCAATGGCAACATATAAATGCTGGCTGGCCCGCCACCCGCGTGAATCGCAGTGCTAGAAAATCCACTTAACGTACTCCAAAACCACGCACTTATTTTTCCACCAGCTTTTTGTTCTTCCATACCTAATAACAAATACTGACCGCAAAATAGTAGGGAGAGAATACCAATGAGTAACTTCAGGCCTGATTCTGGTGTGATACTCAAAAACAACCCTGCTAATACAACTCCAACAACCGCCCCCGGAAGCATGTTTTTAATTACGGAGTAATCAGCATTGCGATAATGATGTTTCACCGCAAACACATCCATTACACACAATATTGGTAGTAAGATAGCAGCAGCTTGAGTAGGTGCGATGGTCATAGCCATAAGAGGTACCGCGATAATACCTAATGCACCACCTAAGCCCCCTTTTCCAATTCCATAGATCAAAACAGCAGGGATTGCAGTAACATAAAACCAAGGTTCAGTCACAATAAGCATAAGCGGTACCATTTGTTTGCAAAGGTTTTTTTAGCAACGCCATTTCTTACCATCAACCAAACCCTTTTTGATTCAAAAAGAGTCGACTGCGTTTAATATCGATTAAAGTACCATCAGAATTTCTAGGATCACGCTCTTGCTCAATGGTAATCCAGTCTGAATAACCGATTTGATTTAAAGCCAACTGTACTTCAGCATAATTGATAACGCCTTCACCGATCGGACACATTACACCTTGTGCACAAGCCTTCCAAAAACCAACCTTTGCTTTAATGACACCAGAAAAAATTGCATGGTTGATATCTTTAAAATGAACATATTCTAAGCGAGATGCGTATGCGATTAAGCTGCCCGCTGGATCCATTCCAGCGTAATACAGATGACCCGTATCCAAACAGAGCCCGACCTCTTCACTCGTCAAATCTGCCAACATTCGATCAATCTCATCGCGATATTCTATATAGCCTCCCGCATGGGGATGAACGACAGGACGAATTCCATAGTGTTTCGCGATGACAGCAATATCACGAATCGTTTGCATCATTGTGTCCCAAAGCTGGTTATCTAATCTTGGAGCTTCATCACTCAATCCAGCGCATGCACTTCGCGCATCATTAACACAATCGATCACAACCAATTTTTTGCTGCCGATACGCTGAAGCATCGAACATAAATCATGTGTTCGGCTCAATATATCTTCTTTATGTTCTAAGGAGGAAAGTGGCTCAAAAAGTGTCCCTGCACAAATCACCAAACCATTCTCTTTGGTCGCCGTGTTAACAAACTCTCCTTCTAGAGGCATGTAGCCAAACGGGCCTAGCTCTATACCTTGATATCCAGCAGCTTTGCTTTCCAAGATTACGGTATTCCATGATGGATTGTGGATGTTAGTGGCAGATTCCACGCCCCAACAACAAGGTGCGCATGCAATTAAGCTATTCATGACTATTCTCCATTCAATTCGGCGTTAATACGCAGCAATAACGCTCAAGTAATATACGCCAATTACTTGCAGCTTCATCTTGCATTTATGCAAACCGCGTTTCTACCAATGGCTATAACACCTCTTTATCAGTGCCTTTAGAATGAATTCATCAACAGAAAATAACTGCACGCTGCGTTTTGTGTATTTACGAACTCACAGCGCCTCATTGAACTGTTAATTCAGCTTTACCTTGATACAGGATATTACGATGGAACCTATCTACATTGTTGCAGCGAAACGCACACCAATCGGCAGCTTCAACGGCGCACTATCTTCAGTTTCTGCGCCCACGCTCGGCGCTGCAGCGATTAAAGGTGCAATCAGTCAATGTCATATCGACCCGACTCTTATTGATGAAGTTATAGTCGGTAATGTGCTCAGTGCTGGTATTGGCATGGGACCGGGGCGCCAAGCCGCTATTCAGGCAGGGGTTCCAGAAACGGTCCCGGCATACACACTCAATATGATCTGTGGAAGTGGAATGAAAACGGTCATGGATGCGGCAAGTCATATCAAAGCGGGAGATGCTGAGATAGTAGTTGCCTGTGGAATGGAGAGCATGTCTCAAGCCCCATTTGTACAAACGCATAAAGTTAGAAGTGGCGTTCGCATGGGAAATATTTCGTTAGAAGACAGCATCATTACCGATGGTTTAACCGATGCGTTTAATCAATATCACATGGGAATCACCGCAGAAAACATTGCAGAATCACTGTCTATTTCGCGTGAAGAACAAGATGCGTTTGCACTCAAAAGTCAGTTAAGCGCGGCAAGTGCACTGGAGACCCACGGCTTTAGAAGTGAAATAGAACCAATAGAAGTATCGTTACGTCGCAAGCAATATACCGTCGAATTTGATGAGTACCCAAAAGCCGATAGCACATCAGAAAGCCTTGCCCGTTTACGTCCAGCTTTTAAAAAAGATGGCACTGTTACCGCTGGAAATGCCTCGGGTATTAACGATGGTGCAGCCGCGATCATCTTGGCATCAAAATCAGCTGTGGAACGGTATCAACTAAAACCAATGGCTGAAATCATTAGTTACGCTCAAGCTGGTTTGTCTCCGGAAATTATGGGGTTAGGACCTGTTCCAGCTATCGCGAATGCACTAGAAAAATCTGACCTCTCACTGCAAGACATCGAGTATTTTGAGCTTAATGAAGCCTTTGCAGCTCAAGCTATCGGCGTAACAAAGCAGCTCGCTGAACAACACAATGTTGAGCAACGTTGGATCTTAGATCGCACAAACCATAATGGTGGTGCTATTGCTTTAGGTCATCCACTTGGAGCATCCGGTATCCGTATTCTTGTTAGCTTGACGTATCAACTAGAGCGAAAACAGCAAGACTATGGCTTAGCATCTTTATGTATTGGTGGAGGCATGGGTACTGCCGTGATCATCAAACGTTGTTCGTAACCAAGTACTAAACGACAAAGTAGAAAACGACCAAGTAAACAACGACTAACATGACTGCGTAAAAATTATCATCAGCAGTCATACCAAAAATTAAGTTAGACAAGGCGATAAGCCAACTCTGTATAAGGGCAAATTATGAGAAAGAAAATCACAGCCAACGAGATTGCAGAAAAATTGCATGATGGGATGACCATCATGATTGGCGGTTTTATGGCAAATGGTGCCCCTGAGGGCCTTATCGACCTACTGCTTGAACACAACATCAAAAACATCACACTAATTTCGACCGATACAGGAACTCAAGTCACAGGTTCCGGTCGACTGATTGCCGCAAAACTCGTAAAAAAACTCTACGCCTCGCACATTGGTACCAACCCAGAAACGGGAAACCAGATGAATAATCAAGAGCTAGATGTTGAACTGGTTCCACAAGGCACATTAGCCGAGCGTATTCGTGCAGGAGGGGCTGGACTTGGTGGCATTCTTACCCCAACAGGCCTTGGCACTTTGGTGGCAGAGGGTAAACAAGTGATTACCATTGATGAGAAAGACTATTTGTTAGAAAAACCTCTTCGCGCTGACCTTGCTTTTATACGCGGTTCAGTTGTCGATACCAAAGGGAATGTGTTTTACAAAAAAACCACTCAAAACTTCAATCCATTAATGGCGACCGCTGCCGACCTCGTGATTGTTGAAGCTGAAACAATTGTTCCACTTGGAGACATCGAACCAGAGTCGGTTCATACCCCTGGTCTATTTGTAGATTACGTCTATCAAAAGGAAGCGAAATAATGACGGATATTATCTGTAAACCTCAACCTACTTATGGCAATACGCCTTTGGCGAGCAAGATTACCGATAAGGCAGTTATACGTCGAAATATTGCTTGGAGAGTAGCTCAAGAACTGCATGATGGCGACGTCGTGAATTTGGGGATCGGCATGCCCTCTTTGGTTGCAAATGAAATTGACTCAGAAGTCGAGCTCATACTGCAATCTGAAAATGGGTTACTCGGTATTGATGCGATTGCTGACGACAGTAATACGGACGCCGATTTAGTCAATGCCGGCGGACAACCGATTACCGCAACCAAAGGCGCAAGCTATTTTAACAGCGCCGATTCCTTCACCATTATTCGCGGTGGTCATGTCGACGTAACGGTTCTCGGAGCACTGCAAGTCGATGAGCAAGGTAATCTTGCTAACTGGATTATCCCTGGGAAAATGGTTCCAGGTATGGGAGGCGCTATGGATCTAGTCATAGGCGCGAAAAAAGTCATCGTCTCAATGGAGCATACAGCGAAAGGTAAACACAAGCTTCTTAAAACCTGCTCTCTGCCATTAACCGCACTGAATCAAGTCGACATGGTCATCACAGAGATGGGGGTGATATCCATTCATGACTCCCAAATGATATTAACGGAGATAGCTCCAGGCTACACACCAGAAGAAGTGCAACAAGCAACAGAAGCAACCTTGATAATCCCGACACCTCTCAACATTATGCCACTTCCAAAGCATTAAGTTTTCTAAATAGTAAATCGTGTTACTGCGTTTTTATTTGTTATGGCTGCTCCACGTCATATTCGCCCATGCTGTAACAGCATGGGCTTTTTTATTGTGTTAACGGCTGCACCAAGGTTGCCGATTAAAAAGCACCGACCCTTTCGATTAATTAAACGCATCATCTAATGCAGGAACCGCGTATCTTCCTCTTTTAGTACAAAAAAGCAGTAACCTAAATGGCTACTGCTTGTTGTAAAACTACCTAAAACAATAGCTCCGATTACATCGTCGGAAAGTTAAAGCTGCTAGTATGCTCTTCCAATCGCACGCTGGCAGGCCAGCGACTCGTGACAGTTTTCATTCTTGTATAAAAACGAACCCCATCATTACCGTGCATATTTAAAGGCCCAAATATCGAACGCTTCCACCCACCAAAACTGTGAAATGCCATTGGTACAGGAAGAGGAACATTGATACCTACCATCCCAGCCAATACATCTTCTTGAAACTGACGCGCAGCCTCTCCATCTCGAGTAAAAATAGCCGTACCATTGCCATACTCGTGTCGATTAATGAGGTCTAAACCCGTTGCGTAATTAGGCACTCGCACAATCACCAACACTGGACCAAAGATTTCCTCTTTATAAATTGTCATCTCAGGAGAAACATGGTCAAACAAAGTCGGCCCTACAAAATACCCATCTTTGTGGCCTTCAACTTCAAACGAGCGTCCATCAACCAGAAGTGCAGCACCTTGCAACTCTCCCTCTGAAATATAGTCACAGATTTTTTGTTTATGAGCCGCTGAAATAACAGGGCCCATATCGTTTTCTTGTCCTTCCACGATCCCAGGGCCAACTCGCATGGACTGTATCTGCGTTTGTAATTTATCGGTTAAACGGTCGGCTGTTTCATCCCCGACAGCAACCACTACAGATAGTGCCATACAGCGTTCACCCGCAGCACCGTAAGCGGCTCCCATGATTGCTTGAGACGTCATATCTAGCTCGGCATCAGGCATCACTAAGCAGTGATTTTTTGCACCACCTAATGCTTGGCAACGCTTACCATGAGCAGAAGCCGTCGTATAGATGTACTCGGCAATCGGTGTAGAACCAACAAAGCTTACCGCTTGTACACGTTCATCGGTAAGCAATACATCCACCGCTTGTTTATCGCCATTCACCACATTGAAGACACCATTTGGTAACCCTGCTTCTTTAAGTAACAACGCCAGTTCGAGCGCCAGTGAAGGATCTTTTTCAGAAGGTTTCAAGACAAATGTATTACCCGTAGCCAGTGCTACAGGGAACATCCACATAGGAACCATTGCAGGAAAATTAAATGGAGTGATGCCAACGCATACGCCCAATGGTTGCATTAATGAATGACTATCTATGCCAGTACCAACATTCGAAGAGTGCTCCCCCTTTTGTAGGTGTGGGATACCACAAGCAAACTCAACCACTTCTAGCCCTCGAGCTAACTCCCCTATTGCATCTGAATAGACTTTCCCGTGCTCACTGGAGATCAGGCGCGCTAAACGGTCAAGATTAGCCTCCACTAAGGCTTTAAATGCAAATAGCACACGGGCTCGTTTCAATGGTGATGTTTTGGCCCAGCCCAGATGGGCCTGTTGAGCAGATTCGATCGCTTGTGCAGTTTGTTCTTTATTACTTAAAGCAACTTGCTTTGTTTGTTGGCCTGTTGCGGGGTCGAAAGTCGGAGCGACACGTTCCGTTTGATATTCGCTTATTTCACCATTGATAAAATTAAATACAGTTTTCATAACTGAGTCCTTTAGTTGGAAATGAATGAAGGTGCGGCTTCTGATTTAAGACGAGATTGTGAAGATGACTGACAAGATGTAGATAAATTGCGTTGCTGCCACGATCTAACCAAGATCGAATAGTTTGACTTGATTTGGCTAATTAGCTCCTCATCATTAATATCATTCGCAAGCCACAAACTTGATGGCAATCCAAATATTGTTCGCCCAACCGCAAAACCTTTTACCAGCGGACAATTTGCTGCAGCATTAAAGCCGGCTTGTACCTCATTTAATGGCGCATCAAGCCCAAGAATCAAAATACCTCGACAATGTGGGTCATTGTCTTGTATCAACAACTCCACTTGTTTCCAGGACAATTCAGAAAGCGGCGGTAATTTCCACCAGTCAGGTTTAACACCAATGGAATAGAATTGATTCATCAGCGTGAGATACTGCTTATCACCCAACGTCATTCCCTTAGGTAAAATAACCTCTAGCAGCAATTCGTGACCCGATTGGCAACACGCGTCATAGACTTCTTTAACTGTCTTTTCTTGTGATAGACGCAAGGCAATGCCATCGTCTGGGTGGCAAAATACTAAACACTTCACCACATGTTCTAATGGCCAAGTACGCAACTGGCTGCCGATGTCGCCATGCTCTAATTGCAAAGGTCTGGATCCTGGTTTTTCGATCGGTCGACCAATCCAAGTACCTGTCCCGGTAGCAGCATTAAGGACATGCTGACCAAAAGTACCATCACAGAGCAGACCAAACTTTCCAGCCAGACTCTCTTTTTGGCTGACATCTAACGACGCCTTATAAATTAACTGTTTCAATATGGAAATACGGTTAAAATCAGCGCCTGCATCTTTGGCCATTTGTTCAAACTGACTACGGTGATCGAATGCCAAAACACATAACTCATCCCACTGAGTTTGACGCGTCGTAACTCGGTGTAAATGGTTTAATTGACTGTCTTGATCTGGTCGTAATACATCTTGGGCACGATTTAAATAGTTATCTAACTCTTCTTTAGTAGGCATAGCTGGCGCACAACCATGGCGTGATACCACTAATGCACCACACGCGTTGGCATAAGCGCAAGCCTTCTCCCAACCTTCATCATTGAGGTAGCCTCGTAGCAGGCCAGACATAAAGGCATCACCCGCACCAAGTACGTTAAGAACATCCACTTTAACGCCTTCAACAGTTATGCCCTCGTCCAGCGAATCAGGCACATCACCAGAAAAAACAGAACTACCCAACGCACCTCGCTTACACACGAGTTCAGCCTGGCACACAGATCGAACCGACTTTAGAGCGACAACTGTATTTGTGGAGCCGCCCGCAATATGAAACTCCTCTTCGGTACCAACAATAAGATCGAAAAGGGGTAACACTTTCTGAAGTTGATGCGTCACTTCAGCAGAATCGATATAGCGAGTTTCGCCATCGCCAAGGCTAGTTAATCCCCAAAGGACGGGGCGATAATCGATATCTAATGCCGTCTTCACACCATGCTTACGAGCGTATTTTAAGGCGAGTAATACCACATCTCGGGTCTGCGGGTTTGAAAGGTGAGTACCTGTAATCGCTAAGCATCGTGCAGAAGCTATGTAAGATTCTGAAATATCGTCTACGCTGAGTGCCATGTCTGCACAATTATCACGGTAGAAAATTAATGGAAACGTCTCTTCATCTTTGATGCCTAACAATACTAAAGCCGTTAAACGATCACGATCGGTAATAAGATGGCGAGTATCAACCCCCACAGATTGCAGCTCCTCACGAACAAACCGCCCCATATGCTCATCACCAACTCGAGCAAGCATTGAGGATTTTAATCCAAGCCTTGCTGTCCCGTAAGCAACATTGCCTGATGATCCCCCTAGATACTTAGAGAACGACCCCATAGATTCTAATCGCGAGCCAATTTGTTGCCCATATAGGTCAACCGCCACTCTCCCCAGACAAATCAAATCCAGTTTTTTTTCTTCTAATTGCATATCCCATCCCTTGTAGACAAATTGGTTCGCTAATTAATTCAGCTTTCATCGCATACAGAGAGAAAACTCTGTCGCCTCTGCAAACTAAAACTCAGCTAAGAGAAATAAATCCCACTTATAGACTGCACCTGCCCTTTATATGAAATAAAAATTCCAAAATCAAACAAAAACGAAACATACAATTCATTAAAGTGATCCAGTTTACATTTAATGTTGAAACTAGACTTTAACCTCAGAAATCAAGGAAATTTCAGAAAATTTTTTTCATCAAATTTTTCATATCAACAATTTTAAAGCCTATATTTTTTTAACAATTAAAATCAATAACTTAGCGACTTTAAGAATGAGCATTTAATTTTTAACGCGATTAAAATCAATTAGTTAAACAAACCCCAATACAACATGAAACTTAACAACCACAAGATCTATGTAACAATTATAACAATTGCGCAGTATATCTAATAGCTAAACAAAAATTCTAAATATATAGTTACCCACAATAAATATGAAAAATATTTTTCATTAAAGAAGTAAGCTTAAAACGCCTATTTAAAGGTATGGAACTTGCCAAATTTCTAAGAAAAATTGAAACGTTCTTAGAGGTTCAATCACAAAATATCTTGTGATTGGCAGAAGCAGTGATAACAACAAGGAGACATAACATGTCATCGATAACCAACACATTTTCAAAATTCATACGCCGTTTTGCTCATAAAACCACTCTCTTCCAAAGCTCAACAGCAAGACGAGTAAAAACAGGATTCATTGCAATAGGCTTACTTAGTCTCGTTGCCTGTGGTGGTGAAGAGACAAAAAGTGATGTCGTCACAATAGGTGTCGCAATTCCCAACTTTGACGATACATTCCTTGTAAATATGAAAGATTCCATGACTGCATATGCTGAAAAACAAGACAACGTTGAACTCATTTTTGTCGATGCCAAAGAAGACACAGTCAAACAGCTTGGACAGGTTCAAAACTTCATTATCCAACAAGTCGACGGCATCATTTTAGTTCCAGTTAATACTGACGCGACCCAGCCAATGACGGACAAAATTCTAGACGCTGGGATTGAACTCGTTTACCTCAACCGTCGTCCTTCATACTTACCAGAAGGTGTGGCGTATGTCGGTTCTGAAGAGCTGCAATTTGGCAAAGAACAAGCTAAGTACGTCGCAGATAAAAGCGAAGGCGGCAACATTGGTATTTTGATGGGCATGATGACAATTGAAGCTGCAATTCTCCGTACTGAAGGCGTCGAAGATTACTTCCAAGACAAGTCTGATTTCAACATCATCCGCAAGCAAACCGCATTATGGCAACGCTCGCAGGCAATGGTAGTAATGGAGAACTGGATCAATTCAGGAGACAAACTCGACGTAATTATTGCCAACAATGATGATATGGCGCTAGGTGCAATTCAAGCTCTGCGTGCTGCAGGAAAACTAGATGACACGATTGTTGTAGGCGTTGATGCAACTCCTGATGGGTTAATGGCAATTGAAAATGGGGCGCTTGATGCCACTGTATTCCAAGATGGGGGTGGCCAAGCACGTGGCGCAATTGATGCGGCAATCAGTGGCATCACGAATCAACCTCGCGAGAAAATCACTTGGATCCCTGCAGAGCTTGTAACCAAAGACAACCTAGAAGAATTCAAAGCTAAGCAAGGCTAACGCCCTCTTCACTCATATGTTCTATGTACCAATCCACTAACAAGGTTGAGTACATAGAACATTTCAATCGGAGCAGTAAATATGAGTCAAGCCTTACTAGAAATGCGTGGAATCTCAAAGTCATTCCCTGGAGTGAAAGCCCTTGATAATGTGCAACTCACATTAAAAGAGGGTCGTGTCATGGCCTTAATGGGTGAAAATGGCGCAGGAAAGTCCACTCTAATGAAAGTTCTTTTTGGTATTTATCAAAGAGATGACGGCACTATTCGTTATCAAGGTCAGCCTGTGAACTTCAGTGGTGCTAAAGATGCCCTTGAAGCCGGAATATCGATGATCCATCAAGAATTGTCCCCAATACTTCACCGAAGTATTGCAGAAAACATTTGGCTAGGTAGAGAGCCGACCAAAGGACCATTCAACCTTATCGATCACGGTAAAATGTATAGCGACACCACCAAACTATTAGAAAAACTGGACCTGCAACTCGACCCTCGAACGCCCATGAGTGAGCTTACGGTAGCCACAATGCAGATGATCGAGATTTCGAAAGCCATCTCTTACCACTCTAAGGTCATCATCATGGATGAACCGACTTCAGCCCTTACCGGTAAAGAAGTAGACCACCTATTTGAGATCATTGAACTACTGAAATCTCAGGGTGTGGCCGTGGTATATATCAGCCACAAAATGGATGAGATCTTTCGTATCTGTGACGACATTACTATCTTTCGAGATGGTAACTTTATCGGCGAAAGAGAAGCGTCTTCCACTAATAACGATGAACTCGTTCACATGATGGTAGGACGTAACCTAGGCGATGTTTATCCTCCGATCACCGCCAAACCTGGAAAAGTCAGATTAGACGTCCGAAACCTCACTGTTGAGGGGCAATTCAGTGACATCAGCTTCAAACTGCATGAAGGTGAAATTCTTGGTATTGCAGGTCTTGTTGGCTCTGGTCGCACCGAATTGATTGAAACTCTGTTTGGTGTAAGACAAAAAGATGTTGGTGAAATTTGGATCAACGGCGATCAAGTAGAAATAAAAACGCCAACCGATGCCATCAATCACAAAATGGCCTTTCTAACAGAAGACCGACGCCACTCAGGGCTTTACTTGATGTTGGATATTTTCGCTAACACCTCCATCGCCCATCTTGATGCTTATCGCAATAAAGTCGTTAGCCTGCTTGATGTAAGAAAAATGCAAAAAGACTGCTCAACGCAATGTTCGACTCTCAAAGTAAAAACGCCAGGTATGTCTGAAGCCATTGATAATTTAAGTGGTGGCAACCAACAAAAAGTATTACTCGCGCGTTGGATGTTAACGAAACCAGACATTCTCTTTCTCGATGAACCAACTCGAGGCATTGATGTGGGTGCCAAATCTGAGATCTACAAATTGATGCGTCTTCTCACCGGTATGGGCAAAAGCCTTGTCATGATTTCATCTGAGTTACCTGAAGTGATTGGAATGAGTGACCGCATTCTCGTCATGCACGATGGGCAATTCAAAGGTGAACTCGACGGTCACGAAGCCTCACAGCAACAAGTCATGTCATTAGCATTCAACTAGAAACAATAAGCTAGTCCAACATATCAAGGAAAGTAGTTATGATAGCTAAACTTCTTCAAGCCACTTCGGAACAGCCGGAAACTGGCAAAAAAACACGTTTTTTATCCAAATACGCAATCTATGTCGTCTTTGTCGCTATGTGTATTGTCATGAGCATTTTGTCTCCGGTATTCCTTACCGTTGCCAATTTACTTAATGTAATGACTCAGATGGCCAGTATTGGTCTACTCGCCTTAGGTGTAACGATCATCATCATCACTCGCGGAATCGATCTGTCTTCCGGTTCAGTGCTTGCGGTAGCTGCCGTAGTCTCTGCCAGCACAGCTCAAACCCTCGATTGGGGGATGAGAATGTACCCCAACCTACCTGAGCTGCCTGTTATTGTTCCGATTTTGGTTGCATTAGGAGTTGGTGCACTCTGTGGGCTGATTAACGGCGCACTCATCGCCTATACAGGAATCCCTCCGTTCATTGCTACACTGGGCATGATGATCATCGCTCGCGGGGCTGCATTACTCTATTCCGACGGTCGCCCTATCAGTAGCCTAATCGATTCATACCAATGGATAGGACAAGGAAACATTGCGGGGATCCCCGTGCCCGTGGTGATATTCCTCGTTATGGCATTGTTCACCTATGTGCTACTCAACTACACCAGATTTGGCAAATATGCTTACGCTATCGGCGGCAACGAAACAGCGGCTTACGTATCGGGGATCAACGTCACCAAGTACAAAATTCTCGTCTACGTTTACGCTGGCCTACTAGCTGGTATTGCCGCGCTTATCTTGACGGCTCGAATCAACTCAGGTCAACCTGGCTTAGGTAACATGTATGAGCTTGATGCTATCGCTGCTGCCACTGTTGGTGGGGTATCGCACGCCGGCGGAATAGGAACAATCCAAGGCACGATCGTAGGTACCATGATTATGGGCGTCCTACAAAACGGACTCGACCTACTCAATGTATCAGCCTATTGGCAGCAAGTAGTAAAAGGCTTAGTGATTGTTGTTGCCGTCATTTTTGATATGAAACGCCAGAAGAAAAGTAAGTAGTCATAAGATAATTTACGGTCATCATGCTTAAGAACGCATATTTGATAAATAGAAGCACTTAGAAATAATGTAAGCCGTCGACAGATAGCTCACAAAAAGTTGAATGTAGGGTCCTCAAGTGAGGTTTTCCATGCCACGTAAGTTCATCACTCTCGTGGCATTTTTTTGTTTATAGCACGACTGTCGTATCGTTTTCGTCAGTATCATAGCAAATGAAATAAATGTTCCATTTAGACCCACTCAACTTCACATCACCTATTTACTCTGTAATATAGGAAACATTCGCTCCTCTTTCTCCATTAAATTTAGGATGTTGTGTTATGCATGTTGCAACGAATTTCAACGAACTAGAAAACCAAATTCGTTTAAAACACAGTACGTTAAGCAAAAGGCTACAACAAGTCGCACATTACGTACTCGAAAACTCAAACAGCATTGCCTTTGATACCGTTGCCGTGATTGCTAAAGCAGCCGATGTTCCACCTTCGACACTCATTCGCTTTGCAAATGCCTTTGGATTTAAGGGTTTCAACGAAGTAAAACAAATATTTCGACAAAATCTTGTAGAAGAAACCACCAGCTACACTCAACGCACGCGTCTAGTTAAGGCGCTTAACAATAAAAACTTGCGAGAAGAACCTGAAGACATTTTGTACGAATTTGCTCAAGCCAACTCACAAGCAATGATGCAGTTAGCGAAGTTGACCTCTCCAGAGAAGCTAAAGCAAGCAGTCGATGTTCTGGACCGTGCCGATAACATTTATCTGATTGGCCTTAGACGCTCATTTAGTGTGGCGTCATACCTCACGTATGCACTACGTCACATCGAATGTAGAGCATTCCTCATCGATGGTTTAGGCGGGATGTTTGAAGAGCAGGTCAGTATGGTTGGGCCGAACGACGTGGTTGTCTCAATTAGCTTTAACCCATATGCAGAAGAAACGATCAAGTTGTGTGAAATAGCGTCCAAAGCAGGTGCCAAGCAAATAGTGATTACCGACAACCAGGTCAGCCCACTGTCCGTATTCAGCGACGTCTTCTTTACCGTTAAAGAGGCCAGCGTCGATGCATTTCGATCACAGTCGGCTTCATTGTGCCTGGCGCAATCCTTGGCAGTATCACTTGCGTTTAAAAAAGGCAGAACACTCGATTAATTCCAAGTTCTGCCTTGATAAACTAGCAAGAAGCTAGCAAACGGATAAAGCAACAAACCTATTGACTAAAGTTTGACCGCCGCCCCCGTTTTCATGGACTCCAGAGCGGCCTCAGCAAGCACGAGAGCAAACTCACCATCTTTACCGCTGCAAAGCGGTGATGCTTCACCCGCTAGAATCTCAACAAAGTGATCCCATTCATTGATGTATGCTTGTTCGTAACGCTCTAAAAAGAAATGTTGCGGTTTCGCGCTCACACAACCACTATCCCCCCAGTGCTGCACGAGGTCCTCTTTTATATTACCCGCTTGCAGTAGGCCTTTTTCGCCATGCAGCTCAATTCGCTGATCATAGCCATAGCCAGAACGACGACTGTTTGAAATAGTGGCAATCGCGCCGGATGGAAAGTTCATGACAATTACAGCAGTATCAATATCTCCGGCTTCACCAATGGCTTGGTCAACCATACAACTACCGTGTGCCGTAATTGAAATTGGATCCTCTCCAAGAATAAAGCGCGCCATATCAAGATCGTGGATGCTCATGTCGCGAAACATACCACCAGAAGCTTTAGCGTAATGTGCCGGTGGTGGCGAAGGATCACGAGACGTTATCAGCAACGATTCTGCCTTACCGATCACACCAGCTCCTAGCTGAGTTTTTAGTTTGCGAAACTGAGGGTCAAAACGGCGATTGAAGCCAACAAGCATTGGCACCGGATATTGTTCAATCACGCCCAGGCAATCACGAACACGGCTCAATGCTAAATCGATAGGTTTTTCACATAAAATCGTCTTACCATTCTTTGCAGCTAACTCAATGAAATCAGCGTGAGTATCGGTTGCAGAACCAATACATACCCCATAAACATTAGGATCTGCCATAGCCTCTTCAATTGTTTGAATCTTTGCGTTGTACTGCCTTGCAAGTTGACTCGCTCCCTCCACATATGGATCGACAATAGAATATAAGGTTGTTCTCGGATGATTATTAATATTAACCGCGTGAACATTGCCAATGCGTCCCGCACCAAATAAAGCGATGTTAAACATATTTTCCCTCATGACGTAGAGTTACTGCCTAAATGAATAAACAGCGGTAGCTAAATACAGTCACGTATTCGTGACCCTCTTATTTCCAATTTAGATTCCATTTATTGTTACCTGAATTAGTCACTCCCGAACACGAAAATTACTAACCAAAGCAACAAAATGAAAAAATATTATCATTAAATTTACATGACTATAAACCGCAAATCTACGTATTAAAGACCAAAAAGTAGCCAAACTTAAATTAACCCAGTTAACATCACAGATAGAACACGTAACAATGGAAAATATTTATCACAAGAGAAACAATAGTGTTGACGCGATCATCTACGCCAACAACACAAGCTTTTAGGCAACTGACAAAGGATTACTTTATGCGCTATGCACTACACGGGATGTGTTCACTACACAATAATATTGTCAGCGATATACGTTTGGCCAAAGAAACAGGCTATGACGGGTTAGAAATTCATACAGAAAAATTGTGGCGATACATCAATGCTGGTTTAACAAGCCAAGCCCTAAAAACAAGGTTGAATGACGCCAACATTACGCCTTCTGCGATCGATATTATCGGTAGTGTGGAGAGTACGACCAAAGAAGCCCAAAACCAGTTGTTTAAAGACACAGAGATTCTGTGTCAGTTTGCCAAAGACATTGGTGCACCAACCATTCAATTAAACGCTTTTGAGGCGCTGACGGGCCTATCAGTTGAAGATAACATTCGCATTACTGCTCAAAACATCCGCAATATAACCGATATTGGAAAAGAGCATGGAATCCGCTTCCAATACGAAGGTGCTGCATGGACCCCCATTGCTACCTTAGAGCAATATTATCAATTACACGATGCCGTCAACCGAGATAACTTTGGTTTTGTGCTCGATACTTGGCACTTCTGGGCATGTCGCGGAGCAACACCAGAAGACATGGCAAAGATCGATAAATCGCTCATCTACAATGTTCACCTTTCCGATGGACACCGTCCTGAAGTTGGTGCGCCTTGGGTCGATGAAAAAGAACTTAGAGACTGCTTACTAGGCCAAGGAGACATTCCATTACAAGAGTGGACGTCAGCTATTCAAAGTACGGGGTATGATGGGTTCTATTCAGGAGAGTTTCTCAATGATCAACTTTGGGAAAGTGATCATTACGAGACCGCCACCAGCATGCTTTCAGGAATGAAGCGTTTGTTTTCATAACCAGAACACTCCAACAACCCTGAGCCAAAAAAAAGCTACCAATACGGTAGCTTTTTCTATGCTCGGCAGTTACTTACTTTAGGTTTTTCGCAAGCATTAAAAAAGCCGATAACTATCGGCTTTTTAGTGTTATTTAGAACATTCTGAATGTATACGCTACTTAATCTCACGACACATCAAACTCACGGCTAATGTTTGAGCTAGGTACATCGAAGAACTCAACGAGCGAAAACCCATAACTTCCCCTTCTTCCACTTCAAAACACACGTCCATCTTACTGCCATGCGCCATCATCTGGTTATCTGCGATCGCGATGATAGGAACACCTCGGTCATGAGCACACTCTATGACATTACTGGTTTCCATTGCATAAGGGGCAAAAGTCACAGTAAGCAATACGTCTTTATCGTTCATATTACGGATCATAGGGGTCAGCATCCCTCCATGGTCATCAAGTAAGACAACATTGTTATCTGACTTCATGAGAGCATACCAAAGGTAAAAGGCAACCGGATAAGCTCGGCGCATCCCTTGTATATATATCGTTTCGGCTTGATCCATCAAGCTCACGGCTCTTTCAAGCTTCTGTGGTGAAACTGATACTTGTAATTTTTCTATCGCTTCAACGTTAGCGACACCGTAATCATTAAAAATAGCAGTTGGCGATTCTGGTTGATATGTTTCTTGGTCTCTTGCTTTGCGCACTCGGTCTTTATAATCCCGAGGTCTATTTAGATATTGGTCTCTAAACAGAGCCTGCATTTGGCTAAACCCACTAAAGCCCATCGCATTTGAAAATCGACTTAATGTCGACAATGGTACATTAGCTTGTTCCGCAATGGTCGCCATAGTCTCAACGGCAACTAGCATAGGCTGGGCTAACACATAGTCCGCGACTTGCTGTAAGCGTTGACTCAAGTTGTCATAGCGTTTGACGATTAACTCTTTCAGAGAGTCTAAATCACTAGGCACATGTACAATCTCGTTAGTTTCAACTTCCATACCTAACTTCTTTCCCGTTAAATATTGGTTTATAAATCAATAATACCCCAAGCTTTAACACTTGGGGTATTAATTCTAAGATAAAAGTTCGAAGTTTCGAATAGCTTCATCTTTTACGTACGGCATTGCTTTTTGCATGAAGTAAATTCTATCAAACTTCTCTGGTTCATCATTCATATAGCCACGTAGGTTGTTACCTAAGGCCTGACGTAAGCAGGTGCCAATATTGAACTTAGAGACACGACTTTGCTTGAGTCTCGCCATATCCTCGTCTCGAATGCCACTGGCTCCATGTATCACCAATGGTATCGTCACTTCGGCAGCAATACGGTCAAGTAAGCCAAAATCAATCGTGCATGTTGGTTCGGTTAGACGGTGGACATTCCCGACAGAAATCGCAACACAATCAGCACCACTTTCGCGAGCAAATCTTGCTGCATCAGCTGGGCTGGTATCAATCGTTTTAATATGGTCACGACCTTCATCGTACGGCACAGAGCCAATCTCACCTTCGACTGAAGCACCCAATGCATGAGCGACATCAGCGACTTTACGAGTTCGAGCTATGTTCTCTTCTAGACTAAGCTGAGAACCATCGAACATTACCGAACTAAAGCCCGCTTTTAATGCTCGATATACAATGTCTTCTTCATAGGTGTGATCGAGGTGCAGACAAACTGGCACTGTACTTTTAGTCGCTAGACCTAAAAACATCGCCGCGGCCGTTTCGACCCCATAAAAATCAACGACATCTTTGTTACACGCTAAGATAACCGCTTTGTTCACTTCTTCCGCAGCCTCTACAACGGCGCGAGCATCTTCAAAGCCAAAGACATTAAAACAGGGAACTGAATAATTTGACGCCGCAGCATCAGGTAATAAATCGTTTAAATTAACCAACATAACGTTTCCCTCTTTTACTTAAACTTGGCGATCATATCCTTGATGCCAGGAATGGTTTCAACCTGATACTCATGATGAGGGTCAAAGTGCTGAATCAAAGACTTAGACGTTTTCCCTACAATGATAGTGAAGTAATACATTTCATAGCCCGGCGCAGCAACACTTGGGTGGTAACCTTTATCAATCGCAATTACTGAACCAGTGCGAACGTGATAAACAGGGCCAAAATCGTCTTCATGCTCGTATAAAAACTGGGCGCCGAAACCAAAGTCAGGATTGAAACGGAATTGATACACCTCTTCGTACAATGTCTCTTTGCTGCCATCTTCTTTGATGCGGTCTTCATCATGTTTATGCGGAGGAAAACCAGACCAACCGCCCGCACCAACCGTAAATAGCTCGCTGACAAGTAAACGACCACGTTTGTCTGCGTTACTTTGCCCAAGCACATGTTTGATTTTACGATGTGTTTTTGTATCATCTGAGCCGTATTGAACCATTTCAACTTCATCAGCACGAACGCAGAACGGTTCTAATGATGCATCAAATTTACCACCAGCAATCATTACATCTGCGCTTTCACTTACACAATCAATGGTCGCTGTATAGCCAAGCGGTACATAAACAGATTCTGGTTCACCGTCCCATACCGTGCGACGCTGACCTATATTGTCAAAGACTTGAGGCTCATCGACACCGTTACTCACTGTGATACAACACGTTCCACCAGCAAGTACAACTACAGACTCATACCCTTCAACAGTGTGAGTATGTTGCTCACTTTGGCTCAAGTGAACCTGGTTGAAATAACAAAGTGGTGTAACTTCATCGTTAACATCAACGATTGGCTGGTTTTGATTATTAAATGGGGGTATATGCTTACCCATAATCCTTTCTCCTCGTTCGTCGAGTCGTCGTTGCAACTCAACATAGTTCTTATTATTTAATTCAAAACGAATAAAAATGTCGGACCGAGATGGTTCGTAATCCAAAGCGTATTAATGACTGAACGTATTAATGACTGAGCAAATTACCGATCCGACTGACTCATTCCTTGATTTGCAAAGAAGGTTCAAGTCAAAAGCGTTACGCTCGACTCTCAATGAAATCGAGTAGTTCTTCTTTCGTTGGCATTGCTTCAGTACAGCTTTCACCACTCACATTGATTGCCGCTGCAGCGGATCCATGACGAACACCATCCTCTAGTTCACCATCATTGATAAGCGTCCAGATAAGACCGCCAGCAAACGAATCGCCAGAACCAAATGGCTTGTTCACTCTGACTCGGAAAATACCTTGTTCAAACTTATAGCCATCTTTGCAATACACTTTAGAACCAAGCTCTCCAGCCTTAATCACAACCACTTGAGTGTTTTCACGTAGAAATCGTTCTGCCGTTTGGTCATCATCTTGATTGCCAGGTGCCAGAACCGTCTCCATCATGTCGAACTCTTCACGATTGCCGATAACAATGTCAGATAGCCCCGCAGCGATTCCGTAATAAATGGACGCATCGACATCTGTGCGCCAAGAATATGGACGGTAATCCACATCAAGAATCACGATAGTGCCCGCTCTACGAGCATGTTCCATTGCAATGAGCGTAGCTTCACGGCTTGGGCTCTCTGAAAGTGCAGTACCCGTTACAACCAAAGTCTTGGAACTCGCGATGTAATCTGCGCTCACCTGTTCTGGTTTTATGGTTAAGTCTGATGCGTTGTTTCTATAAATCAGAACGGTACAGTCGCTTGGCTTCATCTCGGTAAATGCAACAGAAGTTCGAGAACCTGTGTCATCAGTCATCATTCCGTCAAGGTTGATACCCTGCTCTTGCATGTAACCTTTTACGTAGTCACCGAACGCGTCATTTGCCACGCAACCAATAAAGCCGGTTCTACCACCCAAACGACTAACTGCTACTGCGATATTTGCGGCAGAACCGCCAACGAATTTGTTAAAGCCCGAAATATCAGCCATGTCCGTATTGAATTCGCGAGCATAGAGATCAACGCCAGCTCGGCCTAATACGATGGCATCCAGCTTGCGATCTTTTGGAAGTGCAATCTTTGTCATAGTCAGTTCCTATCTGCTGTATTCAACCCAAGCAGCGTTTTGGTCCGCAGACTCCACGCACTTCTCACATAAACGAACACCTTCGATGCCCGCATCAATACCAGGGAACCAAATATCAGATAACGCTTGCTGGTCGTCACGGTCTGCCGCGTCAAACGCAAGCGCGAAACGATGATAAAGGTTTGCCCAAGACTCGAAGTAGCCTTCCGCATGACCACCACCCACGCGATTCACAGCAACGCCAGGCGCATCTTGGTGCAAGTAGCCCATACCACGCTCAAGAATACGCGATGGCTCACCTTGCACTTCTAAGCGCAGTTGGTTTGGTTGCTCATCCCACCATTCAATTGATGCTTTAGAGCCTACGATTCTGATTTTTTGTTGGTGCATAGAGCCAGCATTCACCGCAGAAGCCCAAAGTGTGCCTACTGCGCCACCTTTGAATTCCATCATTACGTGTGCATTATCTTCTAACGGTGTACGTGACTTAATAAAGCTCTGACGCATACACGCTAAACGATCGACTTCAAGGCCAGTCATCACTTCACATAAGTAAAATGCGTGCGTACCGATATCACCCAGCACATACGTTGGACCTGAAACTTCAGGGCTCACGCGCCATTTCAAGCCTGGATCGTTAAGTTCGTACTCTTCGTTATGAAAACCATGAGCAAACTGCATATTGATAACGCGGATGTCACCTAAGTCACCACGCTTTACCATTTCACGAGCTTGCTGAACCATAGGGAAACCGCTGTAGCCATACATCACGCCAATCACTCGATTGTTTTGCTCAGCGATAACTTTTAACTCTTCCGCTTCTTCTGATGTAAATGTGATAGGTTTTTCACAAACAACATGCAGGTTTGCTTCGAGTGCCGCCTTACAGATTTCATAGTGTGTAGAATTTGGCGTCGCAATAGACACGGCTTGAATACCATCTTCACGCTGTGCTTCTGCTGCAAACATCTCTTTGTAGTTCGCATAACAACGATCAGGGTCTAATCCCAAGTTGGCTCCAAAATCTCTGCAGCGCTCAGCATCTAAATCAAAAGCGCCAGCAACAAGCTTAAAAAGCCCATCTCGTTGTGCTGCGTTACGGTGTGAGTAACCAATCTGACTACCACGTCCACCACCGATCATTGCCCAGCGTAGAGGTTGTTCAAAACGACGTTCTTCATTAAACATAATCTTGCTCCGTTACCTGATACATCAACTGATTGAGTGATGTATCAGTGGTTAAAGTTATTGTGATTTTAATTTTGAATATTCTTGATTAAACACCGCGACGCTGAGCCGCACGGCCCTCTTCCCAATCAGCGACTTTTTTGGCGGTCTCTTCGTTACGTGTAACCTCAGGAAGTCCTACTTCCCACCAGCAATCACATTTCGACCATGCCGCCGGAGATACTGGGTCAATGTCCACCACGATAACGTAGGTACGGTCAGCTTCTTTCGCTCTTGCGAATGCAGCATCAAAGTCGGTAATTGAGGTCAATTTCTCGCTGATTGCACCTTGTGCTTCTGCATGTTTTGCAAAATCAACACGGGCTAACTCTCCGTCAGGGCGACGACAATCTTCTAGGAGGTTATTAAATGATTCGTTACCTGTATTATTCTGAAGCTTGTTGATAACAGCGAAGCCGCCATTGTCACAAACGACAACGATCATTTTGTGTCCAGTCAAAACAGACGAGTAGATATCTGAATTTTGAATGAGGTACGAACCATCACCAACAAGAACCACAACATCACTGTCTGGGTTGGCAATTTTCGCCCCCCAGCCACCCGCGATCTCATAACCCATGCACGAATAGCCAAAGTCGATATCAAATTTACCAATTTGGTAATTTTGCCAGTTCATAGACAGTTCAGCAGGCAATCCGCCGGCGGCAGTCAAGACTGTATCTCCCTCTTCCATACTACGGTTCAGCTTGCCAATCACTTCAG
The DNA here is from genome assembly GCF_030409755.1 of Vibrio lentus. Classification (NCBI taxonomy): domain Bacteria; kingdom Pseudomonadati; phylum Pseudomonadota; class Gammaproteobacteria; order Vibrionales; family Vibrionaceae; genus Vibrio; species Vibrio lentus. Next base: position 1,718,115 of record NZ_JAUFQE010000001.1, on the reverse strand, counting down.
CATAAGAAGAAGTACCTTCAAGCAATTCACCGGCTTGTGGGTGAGTACGACGTTGGACTAACGCCTTCCACTCATCAGCTTCTACTTTCGCTTTTGAAGACCACTCATCACCTGATCGCCAGTCAGCCAAAAGACCAGATAGTTTCGTCATACTGGTTTTCGCATCACCAATAACTGGATGAGAGCGGTGCTTAATCGCATCAAATTTGGCCACGTTAATACTAATTAGCTGCATTTCTGGATTTTTAAATACGCTCCAAGATCCCGTAGTGAAATCTTGTAAACGTGTACCAATCGCAAGTACGACATCAGCTTCATTAGCCATATGGTTAGCAGAGTTAGAGCCCGTAACGCCGATAGGCCCAGCGTTGAGTGGATTGTCTTGCAGCATGGTTGCTCGACCAGCAATAGTTTCTACAACAGGGATGTTGTGCTTAGCTGCGAACGCGGCTAGTTCATCAGTTGCAAGCGAGTAATGCACGCCACCACCTGAAATAATCAAAGGCTTCTTCGCTTTAATTAAGATCTCTTTCGCTTCCTCTAGTACGACCATTTCCGGCTCAGGGCGACGGATACGATGACATTTCTCTTCAAAAAATATCTCAGGGAAGTCGTAAGCAATGCCTTGAACATCTTGCGGTAATCCAAGAAAAACTGGCCCGCATGTCGCAGGGTCAAGCATAGTATCTAGAGCTTGTGGAAGCGTATGCATCAATTGAGCAGGCGACAACACGCGATCCCAGTAACGAGTCAATGGTTTGAATGCGTCGTTAGAGGTCACCGATGGATCTTCAAAATTTTCTGGCTGTTGCAATACAGGATCTGGAAGACGGCTTACATAAGCATCGCCAGAGATAAGTAATAGTGGCAGACGGTTAGTATGTGCAATACCGGCTGCAGTGACCATATTGGTGGCACCAGGACCAATTGAGCTGGTCGCAATACCTATACGTTGACGCTTATTCGCTTTTGCATAAGCGATTGCAGCCGTAGCCATTGATTGCTCGTTTTGACCACGCCACGTTGGGATTTTTTCTTCGATGTTTTTCAGCTGTTGGCCAAAACATGTCACATTGCCGTGACCAAAAATGGCGAAAGCGGCACCAAATAATTGCTCTTCTTTCCCATCGACTACAATTTTCTGCGCTGCAAGATATTTAGCTAAGGCTTCAGCAACGGTTAGGCGTACAGTTTTCATCTTCTTCCTCGATCTTTCTTATACGTAATTGGCGCGTTACCTTGCCAATTACGTATTGTCCATGTGTCGACTCTAGCTTATTGTTGGGATTGCCCTTCAATAAGCCATTTTTAATTACAAGCCGTATTTGTTTGCGTAACCCGTAATGTTCTCGTAAGCCGTTTTTGCAAACGTAAGCGGATGTGCTTTCGCTGGATCTTGTTCCGCTTCTACCAATAGCCAACCTTCGTAATTACGCGCTTTAAGTGCGGCAAACACATCGTCGTAATTCACATCACCCGTACCTGGAACCGTGAATACTCCATCAAGCACGGCGTTTAAGAATGATTTGTCAGCATCACGAGCTGCGTTCATCACTTCAATACGAAGGTCTTTAAAATGCATATGACCGATACGGTGGCCCCAACGTTCAATAACATTCACAGGGTTACCACCCCCATAAGTGATGTGGCCCGTATCTAGTGTCAGATAAACTGAATCACCGGTCGCTTCCATCAAACGATTGATATCTTCTTCCGTTTCAACAATCGTTCCCACGTGATGATGGAAAGAAAGCTTGATGTCATGCTTGTTCAACAGGTAATCAGCAACAGTTGTTAATTTTTCAGCGTAAGTTTTCCACTCTTCTTCAGTCAAAATCACACGAGATGACAACGGCTTGCTGATGTCGCCATGCACAGTATTACTGACCTCACCATAAACCATCGCCTTACAACCAGCGGCTTTAAGCAACAAAATATGACCTTGCATTTCCGCAATTTCTTCTTCTGCAGTTAATGTCATCAAATTGCCGCTGAACCAACCAGATGCCAATACTAGGTTGTGATTTTTCAACAATGGAATAAGAGTTTCTGGATCTCTCGGGTATTTAGTGCCTAGCTCGGTACCAGTAAAGCCAGACTCAGACATTTCACTCAAACACGTCTCCAACGGGATCTCACCACCCAGTTCTGGCATGTCATCATTTGTCCAAGTTAAAGGGCTAATTCCGTATTGAACTTTGCTCATGGTCGTACTCCAAAATTTTTATATTTAATTGTACTTAGGCCAGTAAAATTTCAATTAGATCGGTTCATTGCATCTGATCGATATTTTGGCCAAACAGGTTTGCTTCACTGAGATTCAATATAATCCAAACCAAACCAAATGAAAAATATTTTTCATTTTGACCGATTTGTTTTTTATTTTTTAAATAATATGAAAAAAGCGAGTGTTTACGGGGGGTTCAAGAAAAGAATGGCACAGATCACAATTAATTTAAATCATTTAAAAACAACAACTTAATAAAAATAAGCCATTTGAAAAATATTTTCCACACCTTGATCAGGTTAACATTATTGACCAAAGAGACACTAATTTAATAGCCGTAGTCATTCTGAGCTATTATGATTCTCAACGTCGCTAAAATGAAAAATATTTATCAAATCTATTTATTATTATTACTAAATTCATTGGCGAGTTATTAATTCGATACTCTAACCCTACATTCATTGGGTATCGAATCATCGCCCAGCACGACCTTATTTGATGGTTAAGAGAGTGTTTGGACAATACAAAGGAGTATGTAATGTCACCTAATAATGGGACACAGTCTCACAAACATAATATCGCTTACATAGTTAGAATTTGTTGTATCGCAGCACTTGGGGGAATCTTACTCGGTTATGATACCGCGGTAATATCAGGGGCAATTGGCCCAATAAGAGAGCATTTTGGTTTAACGCCCGCTCAAACAGGCTGGGCAGTATCCAGTGTAGTCTTGGGAAGTATTATCGGTGCTGTTTCTGCAGGAACCGTTGCCCTAAAATATGGTCGTCGAAGTGCACTATTCCTATCTGCTGTGTTGTTTATCATATCCGCCATCGGTTCCGCTATCGCACCTACATTTACCATCTATGTGTTACTCAGAATCGTCGGTGGTGTGGCAGTTGGTATCGCTTGTGTAGTTTCCCCAATGTACATGTCAGAGGTTGCCCCAAAAGATTTTCGCGGTCGAGCAGTCAGTATGTTTCAACAATCCGCTGTTATAGGTCAAACTGGTGTGTTCTACGTTAACTACCTAATAGCGAAAGGGATGTCTGAAGCCTGGTTGGTTGATGTTGGATGGCGTTGGATGCTCGCTTCTGAAGTATTGCCAGCGACACTGTTCGGTTGCCTATTAATCATGATTCCTGAATCCCCACGCTGGTTAGTACTCAAGGGGCAAATAGGTAAAGCAAAAGAGACACTCTCGCGAATTTCCAACCCAGAACATGCAGACAGAGTGATCCTAGAGATACAAAAATCTTTAGTTCCAGTGAACGCATCTAAAAACAGCAAAATCAGCTTACGTTCCCCTCTTCTTTTTTCAATCCTTGTCATTGGTACATTTGTCGCGGCGGCACAGCAACTTACTGGTATCAACGTCATCATGTATTACACCCCAGAAATCTTAAAACCTATAGCTGGTGGTACTGAAAACGCGTTGTTCCAAACGACATTTGTAGGAGTGGTATTCATTCTTGGTAACGGGTTAGGTATGTACTTAATCGACAAAGTTGGTCGCCTGCCGCTCATGAAATACGGAACTCTGGGCTGTGCACTTGGGATGACTATTGTTGGATATGTGCTCTATACCGGAACGGAAGGTTATGCAGCATTGTTTGCGCTGTGTTTGTATGTTGTCGCTTACGCTACATCTTGGGGTTGTGCATGTTGGACGATGATCTCAGAAATCTTCCCTAACAGCATTCGTTCAAGAGCAATGGCTATCGCTGTGGGTGCACAATGGTTTACTGGATTTATTGTGACTCAAAGCTTCCCTATGCTTAACGAAAATCCATATCTAAAAGAAAACTTCAACGGCGCTTTCGCTTTTTGGGTGTTCGCCGCGTTGTCCCTCATCTGTATGGTTGTCGTTGTTAAGTATGTCCCTGAGACCAAAGGGGTTGCCCTCGAAGACATGGAAAAAGTCATGGCTAAAAAACTCGGGAAACAAGCTCCAAACAGAAAAACGGAAGCTGCTGCCTAATTCAAATTGAAGACAGGTCCTTATCTAAGGATAGCCTGTCTTTTCATTCACAATTTCAGGAGCCTTTGATGTTAGATAAAATGGCATTTTTTATTTACGTTGTACGCACAGGATCAATTTCTGCCGCAGCGCGCAAGCTCAACATTTCAGTATCAGCAGGTAGCCGTTGGCTTCAAGAACTTGAGCAAAGATTTGGAATGCCATTATATCGACGCAATAATCGTTTGTTAAAACCTACACCAGCAGGCCAAACTTTATTTGATCAGTTTTCGGTACTCGTCGATCAATCTGAAACTGTCATGCGCACCATGCAAGATTACCAAAAACACGATAAAGGCCATATTGATGTAATCTGCACACCAGTTTACGCCAACCATTTTTTAATGAACCACATCAGCGAGTACTTACTCACCAACCCCGAGATCACGTTTAACCTCAACATTACCCCTTGGGCACTTGATCATGCTGCCGACAGTGATATTACGATCAGCGCGAACGCATCCTATCAAGGCTATCGAGAAAAAGACTTACACCTAGTACGTCGTGAGATAATGCAAAGCCCCTTTGTCGTCGTCGCTTCTCCGGGCTATCTTGCTAGAAACAATACTCCACAACGCCCTTCTGAACTAAAAGCTCATTTATGCCTGTTTGCAACGACGCTCACCGGAAGTAATGATTGGGTGTTTACTCAGGATAATGAATGCCAGATTATTAAAATCCCTAAATCGCTGGAAGTTAATGATAGTGACCTATTACTGCAAGCCGCACTGAACGGAACTGGTATCGCTTATCTACCGCAATTTTTGGTAGAAAAGCATATCAATGACAAAACACTAGTGCCTATTTTTGAATACTATGACACCAGTATTTGGAGCCTAAATATGTACTACCAACCAGCCACAACCGCATCCGCCGTTGCTATTCATTTTAAAGATTTCTTATTGGCGAAACATTGATCATCAAAGAACTGATTACTTGAACCAATCGAAATTCTTACTTTCCATCTTATACAGAAAAAGCAGCCACTTAGGCCGCTTTTTCTGTATACGATGCTTAACGAGCATTGGATTTAAGCTTGCTCAAAGTGACTCAGAAATTCGCCACAATCTTTCTGAAACAATGGCAATGCTTCAGCCAGCTTTTCATCACCCCAATGCCACCATTCAAGGCTTTCCAGTCTCTCACCATAGCTAGGGTCATCAAATCGAGGTCGTAATACCTTGGCGGGGTTACCAACCGCAATAGAGTATGGCGGCACGTCTTTAGTCACCACACTCCCCGCACCGACTATCGAACCATTACCAATCGTGATACCCGGCAGCACAATCACTCCGTGACCAATCCACACATCGTGTCCAACCTGAACTTTGTCTTCTTCGCGCCACGAGAACACCTCATCATCCAATGACGTAGGATCTTCACCTAGCTGATACTTTCCAGGGCGATAAGTAAAGTGATGCAGCGTTGGCCGCCACCACGGATGATTACTCGGATTCAAGCGCACAGCCGCTGCAATTGATGTGAATTTACCTATTTCGGTAAACATCAGATTACAGTCGTTTTGGATATAACTGTAATCTCCAAGCAACACGTTATTTAACACGCAACGGTCTGCGATTTCAGTCCAACGCCCAAGTTCAACATTGTGTAACTTACTGCTTTCAGCAACACTAGGTTCGCTGTTTAAGGTAGGGGAAAGAGGTTGGCTCATAGGGTTATCTCCTCGCCATCGTTGAGAATTCGTAAACGTTGTGAAAAAGCGTGCGGGTGTTGTGTTGCCCAGCCGAGCATATGGTGACTGACATGAATCAAACCAAGGTTCTTCGGACGACAGGTTTCGTCGATGTCTAATATGTGGTGGAAATCGTTATGGTTTGAGTTCGATCGAACTTGAGGGTCTTCAATTGGCGGGTAGTTACAATCGGTAATCAACCAATCTACAGGAAACTTTTTCAACCAACGCTCGGTTTGCTTCGACAGCCCTACTGTATCGGTTAAATACGCTAATCGCTTTCCATCAAATTCAAAGCAATAACCAAGGCAAAGTTTAGAGTGAATGAGCGGCAATGGCGTTACGGTTATTCCCTGCCAATCAAACGACTTAAACGCTTGAGCAGGCGCTGAAAAATCCAAGATGCCCGGATGTTTATAGAGATCATCACAACCCAGCGGATCATCAGGAGAAATTACCGAGATCTTATCGCCAGCCCCCCATCGGAGATCAAACAAACTCTGAACATGATCCATGTGGTAATGAGTCAGTAAGATCTGGTCAATCGATCCTGCAGGAAACAGGCGCATCAGGTCAGGCGCATTAGCATCCAACAGCAGAAACTTGCCATTATGTTCAAGGAACGCTGATGACTTTTCTCGTCTTAAACTGGGGTTTTCAAGGGCAGAAACACACACCGAACAATCACACCCGTAAACTGGCACCATCGCGCTGTTGGCTGTGCCTAACATGGTCAACTTCATGCAACACCGCCTGCTGGTTCTGCGAGTATTTCAGCTTGCTCTTTTAACCGAGCAAACTGCGCAATGCTCTGTTCAAGCGTGCCACTGTTATCAATACACAGCGTGTTATTTAAAGCCGATGAGCCTGATGCTGAATCCACACAATAGTCCGCCGCACGTTGCAATCTAAGGGCAATCTCAGCTTCATTTTCACGACCGCGGGCTCTTAAGCGTGCTTCTAACACCTCAGGCTTAACGCTCACTACGACAGGCACTAACCGATCGCCAAACAAGTCTCTGGCTGCATCTAAATACGCACGCGATCCATTGACCACAACACTCAAACCCGCATCCATCCATTGGTGAACTTCTTGACCGATGCCGTAGCTCATACCGTGTGCCTGCCAACTCATCGCAAACATATTGCGCGAATAGCGAATAAAGAATTCATCATCACTAAGCTCGACATGGTTTTCGCCACCAGCATCGGCTGCACGTGTGATGTAACGATGGGCAACCACCAAATCTTTAACGAACTGCTCTCGTAACGCCGAGATAATCGAATCTTTACCAGCACCAGAAGGGCCAATTACGTAATAAAGCTGACCCGGTTTGTCAGCTTTTGGGGCAGCGCTCACCACCCCATTCACATCAAATGAGTAACCTTTAGACATGGATTAGAATACCTTCTTGCCTTCGCGCCATACACGGGACACCAGCTGATGACCGTCAACACGATGCGCGAGCACCAAATCCGCACGTTTACCTTCTGCAATCACACCACGGTCATGTAAGCCAAGTGCTTGTGCTGGGTTCAGCGTCGCCAATTGCACCGCTTGCGCTACATCGAGGTTGTTGCGTTCATCGTTGAACAGCGTAAACACCGCATCTAACAAGCTCACTGGATAATAATCCGAAGATAAGATATCCAACACGCCCAAAGACGCTAATTCATGCGCAGCAACGTTGCCGGAGTGCGAACCGCCACGAATCACGTTTGGTGCCCCCATCATCACCTTTAAGCCTAATTCGTGAGAGCGCTTCGCTGCTTCAACCGTGGTTGGGAACTCTGCGATGACCATGCCCAACTCTTTAGATTCGGTCACATGGGCGCTGGTTGCATCATCGTGACTTGCGGTTGGAATGTTCAAGTCACGGCACTGACGAGTAATCTCATCGCGATTCTGTTTCGACCAACGTTCTGACTGAGCCACTTGGTCTTTTTCATACACCGCCATTTCAGCATCCGTCATGTTGTACTTACCCTGATAGTAGGTACGATACTTATCTAGGTTCACAAACTGACGCTGACCTGGAGCGTGATCCATTACGGAGACTAACTGCACTTCTGGCATGTTCACGTAACGCTCAAACAAACCAACGGTAGTTGAGTGCGGTACTTCACAGCGCAAGTGGATGCGGTGCTCGGCTCGGGTTAGACCACGTTTCTGGCTCTCGGCCACGGTATTAATAAACTGATCGAGGTTCTCTTGGCGATTACCATCTCGGTAATCCCCTAGTGCAACTGCATCAAGCACCGTGGTGATGCCAGAGCCTATCAGCTGAGTGTCGTGTGCGCTCATTGCAGAAAGCGGTGGCCAATTTACCTTGGGTCTTGGCGTGAAATACTTCTCAAGGTTATCGGTATGCAGCTCAATTAAACCCGGCATCAAGAAGCCATTTTCACCATCAAAGGCACCCGGAAGTTGACTGGTCGAGTCAGACATATTGGCAATCAGGCCGTCTCGCAGTTCAACCGAACCGCGCACCACTTCATTTTCAAGCACTAGATTTACGTTGGTAATAATCATTTGCGTCAGCTCCCTTTACGCACACGCTGTAGTGAGTTGTTTTGGCGAAATGTCTTGTTGCAGCTTCACGTCATACAGACGATCAGCGACCAAGTCTCGTGTTGCTTCATCATGGAAGATACCGATGATTGCAGCGCCGCCCGCTTTTGCTTCTTCAATCAAACTTACGACCACCGCACTGTTGGTCGCATCGAGCGAAGCGGTAGGTTCATCAAGCAGTAAGATTGGGTAATCAACAATAAAACCACGCGCGATGTTCACACGTTGCTGTTCACCACCAGAAAAAGTTGCTGGTGCTAAGAGCCATAAATGCTCTGGCACGTTTAATCGAGTCAGCAGTAACTTGGCTCTCTCTTCAGCTTCTTGCGCGCAGCCACCCATTTCCAACATAGGCTGCATCACCACTTCCAGCGCACTAATACGTGGAATCACACGCAAGAACTGGCTTACCCAACCTATGGTGTGTTTACGCACGTTGATGATTTCTCGTGGCGTAGCCTTCGCAAGATCTAGCTTGCTCCCTTGATGCACAATATTAATCGAGCCAGAATCCACCAAGTAGTTGGCATACAGCGCACGTAATAGCGTTGATTTACCTGAGCCAGAGTGACCGTGCAGAACCACACACTCGCCACTGTCTACCGAGAAGTTCGCGCCTGTTAACACCGGCAGTTCAACGCCATTTTGGTTGTGCAGCACAAAGGTTTTGCTGACGTTGTTTACGGTTAGTTTGGTATTCATGTCATCGTCCTTAATTCTGCAATACAGAAGAAACCAGCAGTTGTGTGTATGGGTGTTGAGGATCATCAAGCACTTGATCGGTAAGGCCGCTTTCGACCACTTCACTGCGGCGCATCACCATGAGTCGATGTGCAAGCAAGCGAGCCACAGCAAGATCGTGAGTGACGATCACCACAGCTAGTTCAAGCTCTGTGACTAAGCGACGAAGAAGATCAAGCAACTTGGCTTGAACAGACACATCCAAACCGCCTGTAGGCTCATCCATGAAGATCAACTTAGGGTGAGTAACGAGGTTGCGTGCGATCTGCAATCTTTGTTGCATACCACCAGAAAAAGTCGTCGGCATGTCGTCCATTCGATCCGTTGGGATCTCGACATCACCTAGCCATTTCGCTGACTTTTCACGAATTTCGCCATAATTACGCTCACCCACAGCCATCAAGCGTTCACCAATGTTGCCGCCCGCTGACACTCTGCCACGCAGACCATCCATTGGGTGTTGATGCACAACGCCCCACTCCGTGCGCAATAGGTGACGACGCTGACTTTCCGCCATTTGGTACAAGTCTTCCAGTTGTGAGATTTGCTTATCCGCATCACCACGCAAGTAAATCACTTCACCGCTGTCTGGTGTTTGACGGCCAGAAAGCGACTTCAATAAGGTGCTTTTACCCGAGCCCGACTCACCCACAATGCCCAACACTTCTCCAGGGAAAAGGTCGAAAGATACGTTCTGAAAGCCCTTACCCGGCGCATAAAGCTTGGTGAGATTAGAGACAGACAACAGAGGCTGCTCTGACTGGTTCCATTCGTGTTTCATGTTCGTCACAGCGTTCATGCGTTGTTCTCCTCTTTGAGGCCTATCTCGTTATGAACGAACTGATTGCCATCAAGTTGTTGACTGCGATCTTGTTGCTCACGGCAGTAATCCGTATCTGAACAAACAAACATATGTGAGCCTTGGTCATCCATAACGACCTCATCAAGGAAGGTATCCGTTGAACCACAAATCGCACACGGCTCGTCCCACTTCTGAATCTCAAACGGGTGATCTTCAAAATCTAGGCTCTGAACCTTGGTGTAAGGAGGAACGGCATAGATACGCTTTTCACGCCCTGCGCCAAACAGTTGTAATGCGGCCATGTTGTCCATTTTTGGGTTATCGAACTTAGGGATTGGCGATGGATCCATGATGTAACGATCATTCACTCGCACTGGGTAAGCGTAAGCCGTTGATATGTCACCAGAACGAGCGATGTCTTCATACAATTTGACGTGCATGATTCCGTACTCTTGCAGCGCATGCATTTTTCGAGTTTCGGTTTCACGAGGCTCAATGAAGCGCAGTGGTTCTGGGATTGGTACTTGATACACCAAGATCTGGTCTTCTTGAAGATCGACTTCTGGGATACGGTGTCGGGTCTGAATGATGCTCGCTTCCGTGGTTTTCTCAGTCGTATTTGCACTAGCTATAGATTTGAAGAACTCACGAATCGACACCGCATTGGTAGTGTCATCAGCACCTTGGTCGATCACTTTTAGCGTGTCGGGTTGGCCGATAATTGCAGCAGTGATCTGCACACCACCGGTTCCCCATCCATAAGGCATGGGCATTTCACGGCCACCAAACGGTACTTGGTAACCCGGAATCGACACCGCTTTAAGCAAGGCACGGCGAATCATTCGCTTAGTTTGCTCGTCAAGGTAGCCATAGTTGTAACCCGTTGCACCTACTAGGCTGTGAGATGCAGCCTCCTCAGAGTTGAATGTCAGTGAAGCGTTTCCTATCGGCGCATTAAGTGTTGCTGTGTTCATGACTGACCTCCTTGTACGTCATTACCTTGTTCGTCATTACCTGGCTGAGCAATCAATTCATCGTGCTCTTTATGCATTTTTCTAAGCAGCTCTAATTCTGCTTGGAAATCGACGTAGTGAGGAAGTTTGAGGTGAGACACAAAGCCAGCGGCTTCGACATTGTCTGAGTGAGAAAGCACAAACTCCTCATCTTGAGCTGGACCGTCCACGGGCTCATCGTATTCTGCGCCTTGCAAAGAACGATCGACCAACGCCATCGACATCGCTTTACGCTCAGTCGCACCAAACGTTAAGCCGTAACCACGTGTCAGTTTGGCTTTCTGCTGTTTGTTGCCAACAAAGCCATTGATCATCTGACACTCTGTCAGTTCAATTTCACCGATGTCGATGCTAAAACCTAACTCTTCAGGCTCAATCGACAACGTCGAAAAGCCAGTACGAATCTCTCCTGCGAACGGGTGGTTACGCCCATAGCCACGTTGGGTCGAATAACTCAGTGCCAATAAGAAACCTTCATCGCCGCGCACCAAGTTCTGCAAACGTGCACTGCGGTCACATGGGTAGTTCACCGGATTCATAGTGATGTCTTCTGGTACTTGTTGGTCATCTTCTTCCGTCAACATCATGTCGAGGTTTTCAAGAATGCCCAATACCTGTGGGCAAGGTTCAGAGTCAGCCACATCTTGAGTTGGGATGTGCGGTGTTTCACCTTCGGCAAGCAGACTGAAATCTAACAAGCGATGCGTGTAATCGTAGGTTGGACCTAAGATCTGGCCTCCTGGCAGATCTTTGTAAGTTGCCGAAATACGACGCTCTATTCGCATTGAATTGGTATCAACGGGCTGAGCAGTGATCAGGCGAGGTAACGTGGTGCGATAAGCGCGTAACAAGAAAATCGCTTCAACTAAATCACCCGCCGCTTGTTTTATTGCCAATGCCGCAAGTTGTTTGTCATAAATGCCGCCTTCCGTCATCACTCGGTCTACCGACCCCGACAGCTGCTCTTGAATCTGCTCAACACTCAATTCTGGTAAATCAGGATTACCGCGACGCTTCTTCGCTTGCAGTTGATGCGCCAGACTAATGGCCTTTTCTCCACCCTTTACAGCAACGTACATGTTGTCGCCTCCACTTTGGTTGTACGAGGCAGACACAACACTTGCTGGTTCGCCACAAAGATAAAGTCGACACCTAATGGGAATTTCATCAATGAGTGACGCTCTTTGAGGTAAGCGACAAAGCCCGCCGGTAACCCACTAAAGAACGCAGCTTGTTCACTTTGAATACCAGGGCCACTCAATGACAGTTGAGTACCTGACGTTAAGCTATCCACCTCAATCACAATCGTTGTTGAGGTGTCTGGATATTCTTCGTTGCCGAGATTGAATGTCAGTTCAGACCAATCAATAGCCAGTAAATCTTGCGCTGATATAACTGCAAAAGCGGCTTGTTGAGCTTGTTCTACAATCGGTGCGCCAACGTGAAACTTGATGTTTTCAGTCACTGCGTGATCGGCCTTTAATGTCTCAGATAGCCAAATTGGCGTCGCGTTGTCGGCCATTGAAAGCAGCGTTTGAGCGGCTGCACTCATCATTGAACCAAAGCCTTCACAACGGTTTAGTCTTACGACGGTGCCGGGTTCAGACATCGCCTTGAGCAGCAATCGAAAGCACTGCTGGCTGTCATGAACTGCATCTTGAAATGCAGGAGAAATCATACTCATTGAATTCGTTCTAACCTGTTTAATTCGTTAATCTTATTCTTGAATGACACGGGACTTTTCGGTTTGCCTTCGAAGCTGTTCTTCTCTATAAAGCAAGCTTCACCACGAACCTAGTCTTCTCCGCGAATCTAATCTTCACCACGGACCATGGTAAAAAAGTCCACTTTGCTTGAAGCCACTTCTTGGCGGCGTTGGCTGTCTCGTTCATGCTTCATCGCAGCCAAAGGCTCAATAAGTCGCGTGTTGATCACCTCGGCTTGTTGTTCGTTTTGCATCAGGGCGTCGACTATTGCTGCTAGCTCTGCATGAGGCTTGCTTCGCCCCTGTAGGTAGCAGTAACCAAGTTCTCCGCTTGTTAGCTTGATTACTGCGCGAGTAATCGTGACATCCCCCATGTTGAACTGGCGGCCTGTTGAGCCCATACGCGCACGCACTTGAGCTAATCCAATCTCTGGTTGGCGAACCATGGCGTATTCCGCGTTCAGCCCTAGTGCTTCCCAGCGCGTTTTCAATTCTGAGAACTGGCTCTGCGCGAGTACTGACATCCACTTTTGTCGCTCTTTCAAAGCTGTCATTTAGTGCTCCATTACTATTTCGGTTGCGTCGGCACGAGTATTGGAACTTGAGAATTCCGCTATTACTTGAGTGCCTTTAATTACGTTGGTGGTTTTAATTTTGAGTAGCGGTGTACTGGTACTGATTTGCAATAAACGACACTCTTCATTGGTTGGAATTTTCGCGCCCACCCGAGTCTCTTTTCGCTCTAAATCAGTATCCAAACCACGCTGAATAAATTGGTGTAAAGAACCGTTGGTGAAGTTCTTGAGAATCGGCCACCACTCCAGATTCGGCAGGTAGTGGTCGATAATAGTTCTCGGTGTATCTCCTGTTTTTCGCAGGGTACGGATGTGGATGACCTTGTTTCCCTCTTCCATTTTCAAGTAGCCCGCAATCTTGGGGGATACGTTGATAAGACGAGATTGAAGTACCTCACACCTTGGCATCGCACCTTGCTCAATAAAGTTCTTGGTAAAATGCGCTCCGGAGTGAAGTCGATAGTCACTTGGCTGACGAATTACCATGTTGCCTTTCCCTTGATGACGTTGAATCAAGCCCGTTGACACCAGTTCATCGACCGCGCGACGAAGCGTGTGACGATTCACGGCAAAGCGCTCAGCCAACTTGGATTCCGGTGGTAAGTAGTCACCCGGAACAAAGCGATCTTTCACTTCCTTTTCAAGCTCTGAGGCAATATCTAAGTAAACAGGCATAAGAGTTTCCTTTTCTAAAGTTCAATCACTTATCTAGATAAGTTCAGACAAATAGACATCTAAGATGCCTAGATAAACTTCTTACGGATGATTTGAGAAACGAAATCGATAACGCTCACCGTCACGATAACAATCGACATGATTGCTGCGGTTTGTTGTAGCTGGAAACCTGAGATGGATTGCCAAAGCAACACACCAATACCGCCCGCACCAACCATACCCACAACCGTTGCCGAACGAATATTCGACTCTAAGCGGTACAGTGAATAGGAAATCCAAAGCGGCATCACCTGTGGAATCACGCCGTAAAGAATCACTTCGATAGGGTTTGCGCCTGTCGCTTTCACGCCTTCCATCGGGCCGGGTTCAATCGCTTCAATGGCTTCAGCAAATAGCTTGGCAAGCACGCCTGTCGTGTGAATGAACAGCGCCATCACACCAGCAAACGGCCCTAATCCGACAACCACCACAAACAGCATCGCAAACACCATTTCATTGATAGCGCGCAGACAGTCCATCAATCGACGGATTGGAAATGTCACCCAGCTCGGCATCAGGTTCTCAGCACTCAGAATGCCAAATGGAATCGCTAATAGAATCGATAGCACGGTTCCCCAAATGCCCACTTGAATTGTCACTAGCATTTCGCTGAGGTACACGTTGCTTTCACTGAAATCCGCGGGGAAGAAATCTTTGCCTAGCTGAACCATGTTCTCTGGGTTTTCAAAGAACATCATTGGTGCCATCTCTGCGCCTTGCCACGCCCAGCTAAGGACCAGTAGTGCTATCACAGCGATCACGCCGTTTCTAATCGACAGCTTCGATGAAGGCTCGTAACTTTGAGTTGTTGCAGTCATTGTTCTCTACTCTTTTTTGCGCCGCCCAAAGCGGCGCAGGGAATGGGATTAGCCTTTCAGCGCATCAATTTCTGTTTGCAGCTGGTCGATTTCTGCTTGGTATTGCGCCATGCGTTTGGTTCTGTCTTTCTCGCTTAGGTTGCTGTTGTTTTCAGCGTCAACCAGCTTTTTGAACGCTTCCATTTGGCGAATAGGCAGTAGTTGGTTGTTATCAGTAGCAGCAAAGCCAGACCAAGCCAGTTGATGTAGGTTTTCAAGCTGTTCAGGCTCTTCGCCGTAACTGACGAAGAAATCACGCGCCTTATGCTTCAAGTCTTCATCTAAATCTTTACGATAGGTAATCACGTCTGATGGGATAAGTTCTGACTTCCAAACTACTTTCAGCTTGCTAAACAACTCAGGGTTTTGCTCTTCGATGCGGATAAGGCTCATGGTGTGATTGGTTGCGACGTCCACTTGGTTGTTCGCGACAGCCATCACGTTGGCACCATGGCTTGCGCTTACGTTGCGGTGAAAGTCATTGGCGGAAATACCATTGCTAGCGAACGCTTCGAAATTTGGTACAAGGAAACCCGAAGTCGAATTAGGATCGCCATTACCTAATTTGAGTGTTTCGCGCTGCTCGATCACATCTTCAAGCGTGTTGATGTTGTCGTTTTTGGCATTCACAATGAGTAAGCTGTAATAACCCTGTAAGCCCTCTTCATCTATGTATCGAGCGAAGACTTCTGCGTCAGCACGATCAACAGCTTCCATCGCAGCCTTATTTCCGTAGTAAGCAAAATCGACCTTGCCAAAACGCTGAGCTTGAATGATGCCAGCGTAATCTGGTGCGAAATAAGCCTTCACTGGCATGCCTAACGCTTTACCTAGGTCATCCAGAAGAGGCCCCCAACGGCTACGCAAGTTTTGTTGTGCATCGGTCGCGATAATGCCGAAGTTGATCGAATCTTTTGCAACAGCGTGACCAGCGGTGAGTGTCGTCATCAACACGGTTGCTAAGGTGACAGCCTTCTTAATCCCTGATTTCATTGAATGAAACATCTTGATTTCCCTGATATTTAAAAAGACGCAGCGAGCACGTCGTTAGGTTGAATATGTGGCGTGTTTGTCGATTTTTTAGAACGGTATAGGTCTTCGAGTTGAGGCTGAGTCAGTTCCGCGCTCTTACCTTCGTAGAACACTTGGCCGTCTTTTAGCGCGATGATGTTTTCGCAATACTTAAGGGCGTGGTCGACTTGGTGAAGCGTGACGATGACAGGAATGCCTTCCTTCTCATTGATGTCCGTAAGCAGCTCCATCACGATGCGTGCTGATTCAGGATCAAGCGAAGCGATAGGCTCATCGGCAAAAATGATTTTGGCTTTCTGCATCAGTGCGCGTGCGATAGCGACACGTTGTTGTTGACCGCCAGATAGATTGCCAACCCGCTGACCAGCGAAATCTTCCATGCCAACTCGACGCAGAGCTTCAAGCGCTTCTTGTTGTTGCTCAACCGTAAACATCCCCGTCAGAGTGCGCCACTTCGGAGTAGAACTCAGTGCGCCAATCAATACATTGGTCATCACGGATAAGCGGTTAACGAGATTGAATTGTTGAAAGATGTAACCCGCTTGCGAACGGATATTGCGGACATTGCTGTCTGCCTTACCGTTCGCCTGCACCGTTTGACCAAGCACGTTGATTTGAGAGTCCGCACTTTTATCTCCAATGATCAGGCCACTTAAATGACGAAGCAGCGTAGATTTACCTGAACCGGATGGGCCTAGTAGCGCCGTCATCTTACGACTAGTAATCGTCAAATTGATGCCATTCAGTGCCTTGTTCGAACCGAATGTTTTGTTGACCTTCTTAACTTCAATGATGTTATTCATCGTCAATGTCCCTGTTTGATTTAAGGCCACTTTGACGTCTGATTATTAAAGTTACGTGTCGGTTTATTTACAGAAATGAAATATTTCAAACGGTCAGCCGACTTATCTAGACAAGCTTAACCGGCTGTTTTAAATACCAAAATCAGGATAGATTTGATGGGGAATATCAACTTATATACGGACGTAATTCACAGTAATTTGACAATAAAAAGCTCAATTAAAATGGCAACTCCTCAGTGTTCTCTGCTCAATAGATACACACCTCCAATAGCTGCTAAATTCACATACAAAAAAGCACCCCATAAAGGAGTGCTCAAAGTGTTTAAGTGTTAATTTCAAAGCGATGTGAATACCGCCTAGCACAATCTATGTCTGCGATAAACACGATTGAGAGCGAGCTAGATGTAACCTTGATACGATAACTATCGAGATAAAGCCAATGGTACTCGCAAAGTCTGCGACCAAGATGATCATAGTGATCACTCGTTTGGCTTTAGTTCGCAAGTTATGGATCAAAAAGGCAAAGCAAGGTTCATAAAGACAACCTGCTATTGCGATTCCCTTCAATCCCCAAAGCACATAAAACCAAACCAGTTGTTCAACCAAACTGACTAGAAACAACAGCACACCTGCAATGTCAGCCCCAGCATAATTCAGAACGACTCCAGTCGTGTATTTTGCTCCCAATGCAGAAACATCGCCGGAAAAACGTAATAGAGACAACACCAGAGCAATGTCTGACCGAGGGCTAAACCCCAAACCGCTTTGTTCATAAATCCTCACTTCTAGAAAATTCGAATAATTTAAATACAGTTATAGTAAGGGACCACCTCATATAGCCACCCTATCGTTTAAAAATGACAAATTTAAGACGTTAAGGTGAAGAGTCGACGAAGTTCGTTTGCAACTGAATTTAGAACTTATCCTAGATCATTAAAGTATTCGAAAACGTAACCTGTGGTTTTAAATATGTAAACTTTGATGGAGTTTAAGAAATTAAACCATATCGAAGATGGTTTGGTGATCTTGTTCAAATTACGCTCTTAATTTAAGTTAAATTTTCGTCATTTGTTGATGTTTTGAACGTTTTTTACGGTTTACAGAAGTTTACTGCATCTTATTCAAATACCACCAAAGGAGTAGATTTCAGTCATTGAGTTCAAAAATGTAAACCGAAATCATGAATGTAAAACAAGTTCGATTCACCGATGAAGACAGAGAATGTTTAAGCAATTACTTCCGTTTAGCGGACACAATTGCTGACTTGATTGGCCCTTACTGTGAGGTGGTCATTCACTCCTTTGAGAGCTTAGAAAACTCTGTCGTGAAGATCGTCAATGGTCATCACACAGGTCGTGAAATCGGCTCTCCTATCACAGACTTAGGTTTACGTATGTGGAGTAAATTCGAGAAAACCGGCGAAGTTTCTCCAAAGAGTTATTTTACCAATGCAGCAGACGGCTCCCTACTTAAATCAACAACCTGTGTACTAGCCGGACCACAGCAAAAGCCGATTGGCATGTTGTGTATCAACATGAACTTATCCTTCCCATTCCCAGAAATCGTTAAGACATTGATGCCAACGTGCAATGTGTCTCAAACACTAGTCAGTGAGACTTTCAGCAAAAGTGCCAACGACGTGATTCAACAAGCACTGACCGCTGCAATAAAAGAAGTGGAACAAGACGAAACGATTTCCTGCAAAAGTCGTAACAAAGCCATCATTCGTTGTTTGTTTGATAACGGCGTATTTGAGCTAAAAGAGACGACGACACAAGTATCAGAACAACTTGGGATCAGCCGTCAGGCGGTTTACAAGTTTATCCGCGAATTTAAATCAGAATAAAACCAATAATTTAGGAGTTACATCGTGAAACAGATCATTGCCACTGAACAAGCACCTGCAGCTATCGGCCCTTACTCACAAGGTACGTCTTACGGCGACATGGTTTATACATCAGGCCAATTACCTCTCGTACCAGAAACCATGCAGTTTGTTGAGGGCGACATCAAAGAGCAGGCACGTCAGTCTCTAGAAAACTTAAAAGCTGTATTAGAAGCGAGTAATGCGGGACTGGACACTGTGCTTAAGACAACCTGCTTCCTATCAGACATGGAGAACTTCGTAGCCTTTAACGAAGTGTACACAGAAGTGTTTGGTACAGAGAACACACCTGCTCGCTCTTGTGTTGAAGCAGCAAGATTACCAAAAGACGCGTTGGTTGAAGTTGAAGCCATCGCATACAAAAAATAACCGACTTAGTTATTAATGGGTATCATAGGAGATTCTCATGAGCGTTTCATTTATTGGATTAAGCATACTGTTCTTTGGGTTCTACGCACTGCTGTCGAACTTCAAAAAGCAAAAGAAAAGTTTTAACTTCCGCGTACTGAGTGCGCTTGCTGCTGGCTTACTGTTCGGTGGCGCTATTCAACTTGTTTTCGGTGTCGGTAACGTTGCGACATCTGGCTTTGCTGAACTGATTTCAGTGTTCGGTAAAGGCTACATCAAACTTCTACAAATGATCGTTATCCCGCTCGTATTCGTGGCGATGATCTCTTCGATCATGAACGTTGAAGGCGGCGGCGCGTTATCTCGTATCGCACCAAAAATCATCGGTATTCTACTTTTCACTTGTGCAATCTCAGCAGCCGTTGGTATCGCAAGTATTTACCTATTTGGTATCGATGCGAACGCACTAGTAAGTACAATCGGCACAAACAGTGCTATTGAAGCTCGTGGTGATTCACTGGTAGCAACACAAGATGCAATGGCGAGCAGTGGTCTGTCTGGTATGGCTCTGTCTATCATTCCAACCAACATCTTCGACATGCTAACGGGCTCAGAGCGTACTTCTACACTATCAACTGTACTGTTCGGTATGTTCCTAGGCTACTGTATCCTTCAAGTTAAGAATCGTAAGCCTGAGAAAGTGCAAAACTTCGTTGATTTCATCAACTCTGCAAAAGAAGTGGTGCTTTCAATGGTTCGTGAAATCCTGAAGCTAACGCCTTACGGTGTATTCGCTCTAATGACCACGTTCATGATGACGAATGACCTATTCGCACTGACTGAAATGGGCCGCTTCCTTCTAGCAAGCTACGTAGCAATTGGCGTGATGTTCGGCATCCACTTCGTGATGGTGTCAATGTTCGGTCTATCCCCTGCTAAGTTCATGAAGAAAATCTGGCCAGTATTAGTATTTGGCTTCGGTTCTCGTTCGAGCATGGCGGCTATCCCACTAAACGTTGAAACACAAACTCAACGCCTAGGTGTCGACGAAGAAACAGCAAACATGTCAGCGACATTCGGTACCAGTATCGGTCAGAACGGTTGTGCGGGCATCTACCCTGCAATGCTAGCAATCATGGCGGCACAAGTGATGGGCATGCCAGTTGACCTAGGCTTCATCATACAACTGATAGCTGTTATCGCGATTGCTTCATTCGGTATCGCAGGTGTTGGTGGCGGTGCAACGTTCGCAGCGGTAGCTGTACTGACTATCATGGGTCTAGACATCACAGTAGTCGCGATTTTAGTGTCTATCGAAGCGCTAATTGACATGGCTCGTACAGCGCTGAACATCTCAGGCTCTATGTTGTCTGGTGTTCTTACAGCGAAGAAGAATGGCTCATTGAATACTGAACAGTACGACGCTGACGTTACAGCGACAGTATCAAAAGAAGCAGCAGTATAATTCTCAAACTTAATTAAGAGCACTCCACATGAGTGCTCTTCTGTTTTTCCTGAGTTCAGGTTATTTAGGTAGTAAATATGAAAGTTGTTGTTATAGGCGGTAGCGCCGCTGGTATGAGTTTCGCAGCAAAGTACAAACGTAATCAACCATCAGACGAAGTCATCGTTTTAGATAAGCGTAGCTACATCTCTTTTGGTGCATGTGGTCTACCCTACTTTGCAGGCGGCATGTTTGATGACACCGAACGGATGATCTCCCGAACACCAGGTCAAGCCATAAAATCAGGCTTAGATGTACGTGTAGAAACAGAAATGGTGTCATTCGACCGCACTGAAAAGCAAATTACGGTACGTCACCAAAATGAAGAAAGCGTCATTGATTACGATATGTTGGTCATTGCAACAGGTGCGCGACCAATCGTTCCACCATTCGGTGAATTCAATCCAGAACACGTATACACACTAACAAGCATGGAAGACGGCTTGGCGGTTAAAGAAGCGCTAAAAGATGTTAACAAGCAGCGTGTGTGTGTTATTGGGGCTGGTTTTATCGGCCTGGAAGTATTCGATGCGGCGCACGGCTTAGACAAACACGTGACGATCATCGAACGTGAACAACACATCATGAGCCGTCAGTTCAGCCCAGAAATCATTGAAGTAGTCGAAGGTGCGATTCGTGAATCAGGTGCAGAGCTAAAAAAGGGTGCAGCGTGTCTGCAATTCGCGATGCGGAGCAAGGCGGTTACATCGTAGAAACCGATAACGGCAATATAGAAGCGGATGTCGTTATCTTATCACTCGGTTTCAAATCAAACACGGAAGCATTCGAATTACCAAAAGCTCAAAATGGCGCGTTGTTGGTGAATGAATATGGTGCCACTGAAGACGCTTACATCCATGCTGTAGGTGACTGTGCCGTTGTCCATCATATGGCACTAGGCAAACCTGTTTATGTTCCTCTAGCAACCACAGCCAATAAGCAAGCGCGTATGATGGCAGACAAGCTAGCAGGTAAAGATACCTACATGTCGGGTTTCTTGGGGTCGTCTTGTTTGAAAGTACTCGATTACGAATTGGCGTGTACTGGCTTATCTGAACTTCTTGCTAAAGAACATAGCTTAGAGGTGAAAGTATCAACCATTTCAGATAAGAACCAAACCGATTACTACCCAGGTCAAGAAGACATCAAAGTTAAATTGGTTTATCACCCAGAGACAAACGTTCTACTTGGTGGTGAGATTGTAGGTAAGAAAGGAGCCGTTGGTCGCATTAACGCGCTCGCTGTCGCTATCACCGCGAAGATGACCACTCAACAGCTTGGTTACATGGATTTCTGTTATGCCCCGCCATTCGCAAGAACTTGGGATGCATTGAACGTTGCTGGTAACGTCGCTAAATAAACAGCACACAAGTTCCCAAGGATATTCAGTTCGACACCAAAGCAGAGCATAAACGCTCTGCTTTTTTAATGCCTTAACTCTACACGCTCAATAGAAGAATAAGATAACGACTTATCTAATGTATTTAGGTTTTCTTTTTCCAAATTCAAGACAAAAAAAAGCCCGCTGATTTCTCAGCGGGCTTTTCAATGGTGGTGGAGGGATAGGGATTTGAACCCTAGAACCGCTATTAACGGTTGCCGGTTTTCAAGACCGGTGCTTTCGACCACTCAGCCATCCCTCCAACAAATTGTCATCAATAGATTAGTACACTAATGATGTTGTTAATTGCTAATGCAAGTAACGATATTTAAAGCCTGGCGATGTCCTACTCTCACATGGGGAAACCCCACACTACCATCGGCGCTATTGTGTTTCACTTCTGAGTTCGGCATGGAATCAGGTGGGTCCACAATGCTATGGTCGCCAAGCAAATTTTAAAATTCGGAAAACTGGATTTAAAAGTATCTCTTCAAACTCATTCAAGGTCTGGTCTTTCTTTGAGTCCACAAAACCCCTTGGGTGTTGTATGGTTAAGCCTCACGGGCAATTAGTACAGGTTAGCTCAATGCCTCGCAGCACTTACACACCCTGCCTATCAACGTCGTAGTCTACGACAACCCTTTAGGACGCTTATAGCGCCAGGGAAAACTCATCTCAAGGCTCGCTTCCCGCTTAGATGCTTTCAGCGGTTATCGATTCCGAACTTAGCTACCGGGCAATGCCATTGGCATGACAACCCGAACACCAGAGGTTCGTCCACTCCGGTCCTCTCGTACTAGGAGCAGCCCCTTTCAATTTTCCAACGCCCACGGCAGATAGGGACCGAACTGTCTCACGACGTTCTAAACCCAGCTCGCGTACCACTTTAAATGGCGAACAGCCATACCCTTGGGACCGACTTCAGCCCCAGGATGTGATGAGCCGACATCGAGGTGCCAAACACCGCCGTCGATATGAACTCTTGGGCGGTATCAGCCTGTTATCCCCGGAGTACCTTTTATCCGTTGAGCGATGGCCCTTCCATTCAGAACCACCGGATCACTATGACCTGCTTTCGCACCTGCTCGAATTGTCATTCTCGCAGTCAAGCGGGCTTATGCCATTGCACTAACCACACGATGTCCAACCGTGTTTAGCCCACCTTCGTGCTCCTCCGTTACTCTTTGGGAGGAGACCGCCCCAGTCAAACTACCCACCAGGCACTGTCCGTAATCCCGATTCAGGGACCAACGTTAGAACATCAAAACTACAAGGGTGGTATTTCAAGGACGACTCCACCACATCTAGCGACGCGGTTTCATAGTCTCCCACCTATCCTACACATGTAGGTTCAATGTTCAGTGCCAAGCTGTAGTAAAGGTTCACGGGGTCTTTCCGTCTAGCCGCGGGTACACTGCATCTTCACAGCGATTTCAATTTCACTGAGTCTCGGGTGGAGACAGCGTGGCCATCATTACGCCATTCGTGCAGGTCGGAACTTACCCGACAAGGAATTTCGCTACCTTAGGACCGTTATAGTTACGGCCGCCGTTTACCGGGGCTTCGATCAAGAGCTTCGACCGAAGTCTAACCCCATCAATTAACCTTCCGGCACCGGGCAGGCGTCACACCGTATACGTCATCTTACGATTTTGCACAGTGCTGTGTTTTTAATAAACAGTTGCAGCCACCTGGTATCTGCGACTCTCGTCTGCTCCATCCGCAAGGGACTTCACTGATAAGAGCGTACCTTCTCCCGAAGTTACGGTACCATTTTGCCTAGTTCCTTCACCCGAGTTCTCTCAAGCGCCTTGGTATTCTCTACCCGACCACCTGTGTCGGTTTGGGGTACGATTCCTTACAATCTGAAGCTTAGAGGCTTTTCCTGGAAGCATGGCATCAATGACTTCACTACCGTAGTAGCTCGACATCGTATCTCAGCGTTAAGAAAGTCCGGATTTACCTAAACTTTCCGCCTACATACTTGAACCTGGACAACCGTCGCCAGGCCCACCTAGCCTTCTCCGTCCCCCCATCGCAATTGTAAGAAGTACGGGAATATTAACCCGTTTCCCATCGACTACGCCTTTCGGCCTCGCCTTAGGAGTCGACTTACCCTGCCCCGATTAACGTTGGACAGGAACCCTTGGTCTTCCGGCGAGGGAGTTTTTCACTCCCTTTATCGTTACTCATGTCAGCATTCGCACTTCTGATACCTCCAGCATGCCTTACAGCACACCTTCAACGGCTTACAGAACGCTCCCCTACCCCACATACCCTAAGGTACGTAGCCGCAGCTTCGGTGTATAGCTTAGCCCCGTTACATCTTCCGCGCAGGCCGACTCGACCAGTGAGCTATTACGCTTTCTTTAAATGATGGCTGCTTCTAAGCCAACATCCTGGCTGTCTGAGCCTTCCCACATCGTTTCCCACTTAGCTATACTTTGGGACCTTAGCTGGCGGTCTGGGTTGTTTCCCTCTCCACGACGGACGTTAGCACCCGCCGTGTGTCTCCCGGATAGTACTTACTGGTATTCGGAGTTTGCAAAGGGTTGGTAAGTCGGGATGACCCCCTAGCCTTAACAGTGCTCTACCCCCAGTAGTATTCGTCCGAGGCGCTACCTAAATAGCTTTCGGGGAGAACCAGCTATCTCCAGGTTTGATTGGCCTTTCACCCCTAGCCACAAGTCATCCGCTAATTTTTCAACATTAGTCGGTTCGGTCCTCCAGTTGATGTTACTCAACCTTCAACCTGCCCATGGCTAGATCACCTGGTTTCGGGTCTAATCCTAGCAACTGTACGCCCAGTTAAGACTCGGTTTCCCTACGGCTCCCCTAAACGGTTAACCTTGCTACTAAAATTAAGTCGCTGACCCATTATACAAAAGGTACGCAGTCACACCACGAAGGTGCTCCTACTGCTTGTACGTACACGGTTTCAGGTTCTATTTCACTCCCCTCACAGGGGTTCTTTTCGCCTTTCCCTCACGGTACTGGTTCACTATCGGTCAGTCAGTAGTATTTAGCCTTGGAGGATGGTCCCCCCATATTCAGACAGGATATCACGTGTCCCGCCCTACTCGATTTCACTGATTATGATGTGTCGGTTACGGGGCTATCACCCTTTATTGCGAGACTTTCCAGACTCTTCACCTGCATCATTAAAAGCTTAAGGGCTAATCCAATTTCGCTCGCCGCTACTTTCGGAATCTCGGTTGATTTCTCTTCCTCGGGGTACTTAGATGTTTCAGTTCCCCCGGTTTGCCTCCTGTTGCTATGTATTCACAACAGGATACGTGCTTATGCACGTGGGTTTCCCCATTCAGAAATCCCAGACTCAAAAGGTTATTACTACCTAATCTGGGCTTATCGCAAGTTATTACGTCTTTCATCGCCTCTGACTGCCAAGGCATCCACCGTGTACGCTTAGTCACTTAACCATACAACCCGAAAGGGTCTTAATGTATGGCAACTAACCAAGGTTTTTGGTTGTCATCAAGAAGGGTTAATTCTTGATAACTGTTTGCCGGACTCAATTTACTTTTTGTTTCCACTTTTTAACAAAAAGTAGAATCAAAAAATGAACAATCATTTCTGATCATTCGAATACAAGACACTTGAATGTGTTTGTTGTGTTTATACCGTTCTTATTAAATAAGAGCAGATAAACATTGAGAACTTTTAAATTTGATTGAATTACTCGTAAGTAATCAAATCAGTCAGCTTTCCAAATTGTTAAAGAGCAAGAGTTTTTAAAGTGTTAAACTTTCAAAACCATTTTTAAATACACTCAGCTTTCATTACTAAGAAAAGTGTGCTTAAAGATGGTGGGCGATACCGGGCTCGAACCAGTGACCCCCTGCTTGTAAGGCAGGTGCTCTCCCAACTGAGCTAATCGCCCATAAAAGTTTTAATTCCTTATGGAAGGAATGGTGGAGCTATGCGGGATCGAACCGCAGACCTCCTGCGTGCAAGGCAGGCGCTCTCCCAGCTGAGCTATAGCCCCATATTTTTATTTCCTTGGGAGGAAATGGTGGGCGATACCGGGCTCGAACCAGTGACCCCCTGCTTGTAAGACAGGTGCTCTCCCAACTGAGCTAATCGCCCCAAATTTTATTTCCTTGGGAGGAAATGGTGGGTCGTGCAGGATTCGAACCTGCGACCAATTGATTAAAAGTCAACTGCTCTACCAACTGAGCTAACGACCCAATGGTATCCCGTAGGGGAGTCGAACCCCTGTTACCGCCGTGAAAGGGCGGTGTCCTAGGCCTCTAGACGAACGGGACACTGCTAATTTATCTCCACTTTAAAGGTAGAAACAAACTTCGAAGAACCTTGGGAGTTCTTCTTCTCTTTGCTTTTCTAAACCTAATCAATCTGTGTGGACACTCATCGTGGTATCTTCGTATAAGGAGGTGATCCAGCCCCAGGTTCCCCTAGGGCTACCTTGTTACGACTTCACCCCAGTCATGAACCACAAAGTGGTGAGCGTCCTCCCCGAAAGGTTAAACTACCCACTTCTTTTGCAGCCCACTCCCATGGTGTGACGGGCGGTGTGTACAAGGCCCGGGAACGTATTCACCGTGACATTCTGATTCACGATTACTAGCGATTCCGACTTCATGGAGTCGAGTTGCAGACTCCAATCCGGACTACGACGCACTTTTTGGGATTCGCTCACTATCGCTAGCTTGCTGCCCTCTGTATGCGCCATTGTAGCACGTGTGTAGCCCTACTCGTAAGGGCCATGATGACTTGACGTCGTCCCCACCTTCCTCCGGTTTATCACCGGCAGTCTCCCTGGAGTTCCCGACATTACTCGCTGGCAAACAAGGATAAGGGTTGCGCTCGTTGCGGGACTTAACCCAACATTTCACAACACGAGCTGACGACAGCCATGCAGCACCTGTCTCAGAGTTCCCGAAGGCACACCTGCGTCTCCGCTGGCTTCTCTGGATGTCAAGAGTAGGTAAGGTTCTTCGCGTTGCATCGAATTAAACCACATGCTCCACCGCTTGTGCGGGCCCCCGTCAATTCATTTGAGTTTTAATCTTGCGACCGTACTCCCCAGGCGGTCTACTTAACGCGTTAGCTCCGAAAGCCACGGCTCAAGGCCACAACCTCCAAGTAGACATCGTTTACGGCGTGGACTACCAGGGTATCTAATCCTGTTTGCTCCCCACGCTTTCGCATCTGAGTGTCAGTGTCTCTCCAGGGGGCCGCCTTCGCCACTGGTATTCCTTCAGATCTCTACGCATTTCACCGCTACACCTGAAATTCTACCCCCCTCTACAGCACTCTAGTTCACCAGTTTCAAATGCAGTTCCGAGGTTGAGCCCCGGGCTTTCACATCTGACTTAATGAACCACCTGCATGCGCTTTACGCCCAGTAATTCCGATTAACGCTCGCACCCTCCGTATTACCGCGGCTGCTGGCACGGAGTTAGCCGGTGCTTCTTCTGTTGCTAACGTCAAGATGCGCAGCTATTAACTACACACCCTTCCTCACAACTGAAAGTACTTTACAACCCGAAGGCCTTCTTCATACACGCGGCATGGCTGCATCAGGCTTTCGCCCATTGTGCAATATTCCCCACTGCTGCCTCCCGTAGGAGTCTGGACCGTGTCTCAGTTCCAGTGTGGCTGATCATCCTCTCAGACCAGCTAGGGATCGTCGCCTTGGTGAGCCATTACCTCACCAACTAGCTAATCCCACCTAGGCATATCTTGACGCGAGAGGTCCGAAGATCCCCCTCTTTGGCCCGTAGGCATTATGCGGTATTAGCCATCGTTTCCAATGGTTATCCCCCACATCAAGGCAATTTCCTAGGCATTACTCACCCGTCCGCCGCTCGACGCCCAACAAATCCTCCGAAGAGTCAATGTTGTCGTTTCCGCTCGACTTGCATGTGTTAGGCCTGCCGCCAGCGTTCAATCTGAGCCATGATCAAACTCTTCAATTTAAGATTTTGTCGGCTCAATGAATACTGACTTCAAAACTACAAAAAGTAATTCTAAAGCTATTATCTTTCCAACAGAAAGATAATGAATTGACTGTGCCAAATATCTTCTTTCTACAAGAGAAAGTAGTTATTCGTATTGGTCACTCAGTTCATTGAAACCAAAGTTGATTCCGAGGAATCTGTTTTACTTCTCTTAATAAAAAGGGAAGATAAAACGTTTTGATATTCATCAACGAGTGCCCACACAGATTGATAGGTTTAAATTGTTAAAGAGCTTTGCTTGCCGAAACTTTCTTTTTACAAAGAAACCTTTGAAAGCGGACGTGAATTCTAGCGATTTAATTTTAAGTGTCAAACACTTTTTAAAATTAATTCCTTTCGAACTTTCCGTCTTACTGATTACCGCTGAAGCCTTGTAGCGTCTGCCGTGTCAGTGAGGCGGCATTATAGAGATCATCGAAAACATGGCAACCCCTTTTTTGATAAAAATTCAAAAAAATTGCTTAAGCGTCTACTTTTACGTCAAAACCCGCTTTCACAGGCCAAAGCTCATACAATCAAGAGCATATAACTTAGAATTTCTCGACTAGATCTTTCGAAAATACCTCTATATCCAGTTCTATACTCCACTTTTCACTCAGATCCACTATGTTATCTAGCGATTTCTGAACCGTTTTTATCGTCAATGTATTGTTATCTAGGTCATATACCTGTTTTTGCGTAGTGTAATAGAAGTAAAGGATAGTTAATGCTTCTCGATCACCTTGCTCAGCTTTTGGTTGAATACGCTTAAGCTTACGATAGATTTGATTGTGAATTTGTTTCAGGTTCCACACATAAAGCGCTTCTTTAAAGTAATCATGACCTTTCACACGGCTCGCAATAAACGCATTCAAGGCGACTGATAAAATCACCCCGAGTACATTCAAATGGAAATTACCCGTCGTTTCCCCAGTAACAGAGCCAGCTGAACCAAAAAGTTCAATCAGAATGCTACCGAATACAATGGCAAACAATGCGAGTGACCCAACCAATGAAACCAACAGTAGGTTCATCTTCTTTCTATATTCTTCTTTATTTATCTTCTGTAACTTCATCGACTACTTCCTTATGTAAGTCACCTAATAATTTGCGCATACTATCTATGTAAACCTTGGTTAGCTTCAACCTTTACCATCTTGTAATGTGGTCACTCTCTATTTAATACGTAGAGTTCTTCTGATCAGTACTATACATAACTCCATTTGACTTCATTAATAGAAAAGAGTTACATACCGCCATAATTTTGGTTATTCATCAATTCATGTTGATAAAGTCTGTTTCGCTTTATCACATACTGACAAGGTACATTCCATGCGTTCATTTGTATTACGCGCTCGCGCAGCCCCTACAGAGAGCAAACTTATCTTAGAAGGTGTTGGGCAAGACGCTCATACTGAGATTCTGGCTCATACTCTGATGAACACGATCTTCGTTGCTCAATCTCACCGTGAGAATGTCACCGTGCACCTTGTGTTAGAAAGTACTAAAGACTTTTCACGTACCATTACATTCGATTCAAACGAGATCACTAACATTGGTGGCTTCCATGAGTCTGCATTGTTATCTGCGGTAGTAAGAGCGGTTGATGCATCTCAAGGTATGACAAAAGAACAGACACGTCAGGTTGAACCGGGCATCAGTGTTCGTACTATTAGTTTTGAAAAGTTGGTTAAAGAACTGGCTGAAGACCACCAGCTGTACATGATGGATAAGAAAGGCGACTTTATCCGTGACGCTGTGATTGCGGAAAACCCATGTTTCCTTCTCACTGACCATATCCCTATGCCGAAGAAAAGCTACAACAGCTTGAAGCGTTTAGGGACAGAGAAAATCAGCTTAGGTCCAAACATGTTGTTTGCTTCTCAGTGTGTTGTGTTGATCAACAATGAGCTTGATTTAAGAGATTTCTGATTCTCTGACACCGACTTATTAGGTGACATCCCTTAAAACCCAGCCTTCCGTTGGGTTTTTTATTGCTTTACCCTCCGCATGCCAGCCCTTTCGTTACTTCTTCTTTACTACATAGTGACCTGTAATCATTTCGCTATTTTCAGCTTTGTTGCATTAAACCTCGGAGCAATGCCTCTCTCTAACTCATTCAATCTTATAAATTTCTCATATCACTTCTATACTGATTCCAATCTTAATTAATCGTGTTAAAGGCAAAGGATGAGCGTATTAACCGTATTCTTCTGTGGTACAGGCTCAAACTCAGAAGACAACAACCACAAAAACTATGTTTCTGGCGAATTGATCTCGACGCTAGCGAAGAATGCAACGGGCAGAGACATGATTGACTACATTCAAGTGGATGGGGTTGGTAGTGGGAATCAGAATGAATGGTTGAAGCAAGGTAAGGACGACACCTATTCTGGAGTTAAGGGAACATTGCTAGGCAAAGGCATCGACAGCAATATGCGTCATGTACTGAATATCTTGCGCGGAAGCCAACAAGATAAGAATGACTACATGAAGCGAGCCAAAGGACTGCTTAGTGAATCGCGTCCAGCAAAATCAGCTTGGCCTTTTGCGACTAACCAAAAATATCAAGATTGGTTGAAAGATTCACAAGCACTCGCTGCAGATTTAAAACAAGGAATCGCCGCTCGCCAGCAAAACATCGCGATTGAACGCCAAACTAAACCGATTAGCCAAGTTAACATCGTCGGTTGGAGCCGAGGTGGTGTCAGTTGCTTTGAACTGGCGAACCGAATGCTCAAAGACCCCAAGCTAAGCCATATTCCAGTCAACATTTTTGCATGTGACCCCGTTCCTGGTGGGATGAACGCATTCAAGGATTACAAATTACTGGGCAAAAACGTCAAACAGATCGTATGTGTTTTTGCTGAAGACGAACGCTCATTAGCTTTCAAAGCGAGAATGCCACGCTTGTCCCCTTCCACTAAATATTACACTACCTACATGCCAGGCCGACACGGCACTTTGGTGGGTAATGCCAATACCTCAGGCGGAAGTAAAGGTGCAGGTTTACTTACTGGCCCCGGGCTCGTTACCCGTGATTTCATGGAAAAGGTATTAATGGGTTGGGGAACGCAACTTAAGGCGAACTCGACGTTGAACTTTTCTAGGCAGCGCATCATCGAGTTATACGAGCAAATGCGCAGTAATGAAGAGCACTTCAATAAAATGCACGGCATGACTTACACGGCAAAGAACCGACTGTTATGGACAAGTAAAGATCGAATCGGTCAACAGAGGGAGCGTCGTTATGGGATTCCGATGTATCGCTTTCAGTTCCCCGGAATCACTAACAACTACGGCGATGCCATTAATCGTCATCACTGTGATGTGTTAGCCACCAATGCTTTCGCTGCATACGGAACTTCGGCTGCGCTGCCAAACCCAGTCTGATATGCATGGTTTGTTAAACACAAAAAGAGCTCAACTAAGTGAGCTCTTTTTTATTATCTATATCTTGCTATCAATGGAGTTATCTAGGAATCAGACCTGATTAACCAAAGATAAAGCTGTATAGGAAGCCTGCACCCATCGCCATGCTTAGGATAACGAATAGGAATGCGGCAATCATTTGGTTCTTGAAGATTGATTTAAGCAGGATAACTTCTGTCAAACTTGCACCTGCACTACCAATGATCAATGCCATTACCGAACCTAGCGCCATACCTTTTTGTACCAGAGCTGCACTTAATGGGATTACCGCTTCAGCACGAATGTACAGTGGAATACCAATCACCGCTGCTACTGGAATCGCATACCACATACCTTCGCCAGCATACTGTGCAATTAGGTCTGTAGGAATGAAGCCGTAGATAAATGAACCAATCGCAATACCCATCATCAGGTAAGGGAAAACTTGTTTGAAGTCTTTCCAAGTTGAGAACCAAATTCTCATCCAACGGCTAGGCTCTTTCTTCTCTACGATTTCAACCGTTGCGCTTCCATCCGCTGAACAGCATGAAACAGTCACTTGTGGCTCTTCTTTTTTCGAATCACAGCAAGATGTTTCTTTTGCCATTACTGGTGCAGGTTCACCACATGCACTTGTACCACATGAAGACTCTGCCTTCGCTGACGCTGCTTTCTTAGGAGCAGAATCACCACAGCTAGTGCCACAGTTTGAAGCAGAACCTGTCGATTCATACGCTTCAGGTTTTACGTAACGCTCAAAACCAAGCTTCTCAAGTGCATAACCTGCCACTACCGATACTGTCATTGCGACTAAGAAGTAGAACACAGCCACTTGCCAACCAAACGTAATCACGAACAAACCAATGATCACTGGGTTCAATAGTGGGCTACCGAATAGGAACACCATCATTGGTCCAAAACCCGCTCGTGCACGCAGCAACCCTTTAAGGAAAGGAATAGTCGAACATGAACAGAAAGGCGTAATCGCACCTAGTAGCGCTGCAACCACATAACCCTTGCCGTTACGCGAGCTCAGAATCGATTGAATCTTTTCTGGCGTAAGAAACTCTTGCAAAATCCCAACAATGTAGCTGATCGCCAAGAAAAGGATGATTAGCTCTACTGCTAAGAAGGCGAACATATCAAGTGCGTCTTTTAGCATTGTTAACATTTCATTGCTCATAATTAACTCCAAACTGGATTGAAGGCCGGACTCTATGAGAAAAGTAACCAACCCTTAATTTCGAATATTCTCGAATTATAGAAATATCTCGTAACAGATCAAGTTTTATTTCGATAAAAATCGAAATAAATTTCAAAGGGTTTATTTTTCAATGACTTAATAAATTACGGTCTTTACATTTGTATTTAGATCACATTTCGACTAATATCGAAATTAAATCTTGAGGAGTTAATATGAACTTAGAAGTCGTAGCGAAAGCACTTAAAGAGTTAGGACACCCTATTCGCCTAACTATTTATAAGAGTGTCGTTAAAGCTGGCTACCAAGGCATTGCAGTTGGCGGCCTACAAGAAGAGCTAGGTATCCCTGGTTCCACCTTGTCTCACCACATTTCAAGCCTAGCGTCTGCAGGCCTCATCAGCCAAAGACGAGAAGGAAGAACCCTATTCTGTGTAGCAGAGTATGAGTGCCTAGAAGGTGTGATTGATTTCTTACAAGACGAGTGTTGCGTAAATGAACATTGTAACTGATGCACCCTTGAACGGGGCTCCTTTGAATAAGGCATCTTTGAACTTAGAACAGGTTTGGGCTGAGTATCAGCAAGCGTTAAAGTCATTCTTGCATTCTAAGGTCAACAACACCGCCGATGTAGACGACTTGCTGCAAGAGATCTTGATTAAGACTTATCAGAACTTAGATAAGGTACAAGATGCGAGCAGCGTAAAGTCGTGGCTATTCCAATTAGCCAATCACACGATCATCGACTTTTACCGTAAGCACGCTCGACAACAACGTGATAGCCAAATTGATGCTGAAGATCTTTGGTTTACCGATTTAGACCACAATTCAGAGTTCAAGCAGAAGCTTTCATTATGTATTGAACCCTTTATTCAGGCGTTACCAGAACAAAGTTCATCATTACTGCTTGCTGTCGACATCAAAGGCCAAAGCCAGAAAGAGATCGCAGAGGCTCAAAACATCAGCTACTCAACCGTTAAGTCTCGTGTTCAGAAAAGTCGCGGGGATCTTAAGAACTTATTTGAAGAGTGCTGTAACCTGTCACTTGATCAACAAGGCAATGTGATTGACTGCGAGCTCAAACCAGACAACGATTGCAGTAAGTGCTAATAGCCATCCCTAAAATAGAACAAAGCCAGCAATTGATGCTGGCTTGGTTGTTTTCATAATCTGTAAATTACTTTGATTAAGTGAACCTAACTACTCTGCTTCCACTTACTACGCCGCTTCCGCTTTTACGACCGGTTGATAGCGTCCCGGTTTATGGTTCATCGCCAGAATCAAGTTGGTGACTATCGCACCAAGTACAGACAGAAGAACCAGTGACACATCAACGATAAACAGTGAAAGCACAACAATCGTACAATCTAGTGCCATCTGAACCTTGCCCGCACGAATTCCAAAACGTTCTTGTAGGAACAGCGCCAGAATGTTGAAGCCACCTAAACTCATCTTATGACGGAAGATCACCAACATGCCGGTACCAATCAAGCCACCACCAAGTAAAGCTGCATACAATGCATGAATTTCGGCAATTTGAATCACGTGATACAAGTGATCCACGGCGAACGAAACAATCGAAACCGCGATAAACGTATTGATGGTGAAGCGCCACCCCATACGAGCAACCGACAAAATATAGAAAGGTAAGTTAAGTGCGAAGAACACTTGGCCAAAGCTCAAATCTGTCACTTTGGTAATGAAGATCGCTAGACCAGCCGTGCCTCCGGTGAGCAAACCGACTTGATTGAAAAAGATAACGCCAAGTGACACTAGCGCACTACCTAAGATCAGCGCCAGTAAGTTTTCGCGAAGGTTATGATCTTTATCCATGTGAATGACTCTCCCTGAATCTTTTAACATCGCGTTTCAGTAGTTTTGAAACGATTTACGCCCAAATTTACGATGTTTGACAGATAAGTCGAGTGAACGAGCAATGTTGCTTAGTGATTAGTTTGTATATTAGTTTTTACAGTTTTGTGAATTCTTCAATTAAACAGATAGTTAAAAACCTGTAGTTAGGCTTTTATTATTAACTACATACTTCTATCGCGGAATGAGTGAGCTTCGAGTTTTCCTATTTATTGGTCACGTTTCGCCCTGACTCTAGCGATGCTTAAATCTATGCATAAAACGCATAGACTAAATCACAAAAGGTCATTTGATACATACCCTACTCGTCATTATGATGCGCGACTTCTTACAACATTGAGCGCATGTAAACACCTTATGTTTTCACAATCTCTTTTTGCCCAATTGGCCAGAATGACGCTATTCCTCGTCATTAGTTTGGTTATTGTGCATCACAGTCAGCCATTGATTGATCTCTTGGCTCAGCATGCCGTAAGCAGTGGTTGCCACCAGCAGTCAGGGCATGATCATTCTGGGCACGAACATCACCATGAGATGACTGACCAACACATGTCAGCGCAAGACCACTCACATCACCACCATTAATTTAAGAGTATTAGAATGAGCATTTTCCGTTTTCCTTTACTGGTATGGCTTGGGATCGGCACACTTATTATCAGTCTAGGGATCAGACAATCATTCGGCATTTTTATGATGCCAATTTCAGAGCATTTCGGCACCGGCCGTGAGTTTTTCAGCTTCGCCATTGCTCTACAAAACCTGCTGTTCGGTGTGTTCCAACCTTTTGTGGGCATGGCCGCTGACAAATGGGGAGCAAGACGCATCATTATTGCAGGCGCATGTGCTTACGGTTTGGGTTTACTTCTTACCTCTATTTCTACCGAATCAAGCATGCTTTACGTTTCACTAGGCGCATTAGTTGGCCTTGGGTTGAGTGCGACGAGCTATGTGATCGTGTTGGGCGCGGTAGCAAAAGTAGTACCTGCAGAGCACGCGGCGAAGGCATTTGGTTTAACCACAGCAGCAGGTTCATTTGGTATGTTCGCGGTAATTCCGGGCGCGCAATACATGTTGAACGAATTTGATTGGCAAAGTGCGATGCAAGTATTTGGCGTGCTTTGTTGTTTGATGATCTCATTTGCGCTGTTTATGCGAGCACCGAAGTCAGCAACCAATAAACAAGTAGAAGACACCCAGACACTGAAAGAAGCGCTGTCTGAAGCGTTTTCGAACAAAAGTTATTGGTTGATTCACGCGGGCTTCTTCGTGTGTGGTTTCCACGTGATGTTCATTGCGACGCACTTACCAAGTTACTTAGCCGACAAAAACTTACCTGCGAGTAGTGCAGCGATGGCATTGGCTTATGTGGGTATCTTCAATATCTTCGGATCTTACTTCTGGGGTGTGATGGGCGATAAGTTCAGCAAACGTCATGTAATGTCGGCACTGTACTTAGTACGTACTGTGGTTATCGGTGCGTTTGTGACTTTGCCAGTGACTGAGTCAACCGCGGCTATCTTCGGTGCGGCGATTGGTTTCTGTTGGTTGGGTACGGTTCCGCTAACGTCTGGTTTAGTTCGTCAGATCTTCGGTGCTCGTTACCTGTCGACGTTGTACGGCTTGGTATTCTTTACTCACCAAGTGGGTAGCTTCTTAGGCGCTTGGGTTGGTGGTCGTATTTACGATTACTACGGATCTTACGAGCCAATCTGGTGGTCAACAGTGGTACTGGCATTTGCAGCAGCACTGATCCATTTGCCTATCAATGACAAGCCGATTGAGCGACTGAAATTGACAATGGCTTAACGTTTTATGCTGACTCCCCCACTAGCGTAAGCAACAAGTCGTTCCAATAAGCGAGTGAGTATTGAAAGGAAGTAGCCTGATATGCTCACTCGCTTTTTTGTTGGTCGTTATTATCGAAATGATAACGAACGAAACTTGCATAAACCTCACTGAATAATAAGACTATTCTTTTCGTTTTAATTTATAGTATCCACTCGCTCCTTTAAAACTAATTCGCAGGCTTATGGAATACCTAGATCAGACCGCTCTTATCGCGATGGCACTCATTTTTGTCGGCTCGTTTGTACAAACCGCAATCGGCTTTGGCTTGGCTATTGTGGCTGCCCCGTTGTTGTTTTTAGTCTCGCCCGACTATGTACCCGCGCCTATCTGTCTCGTTGGCCTGTTCATTTCTATATTCAATGCGTTTAAACACCGAGCCAATATTTCTATCGGCGGATTAAAAATCGCACTGCTTGGCCGTATTCCAGGTTCGATTGCAGGTGGTGCTTTATTAGTGATGGTTTCAACGAGCGTGCTGTCTCTGTGGTTAGGCTTGTTGGTGGTATTTGCGGTGATTGTCAGCTTACTTCCGTTTAGGTTAGAGCCGACACCAACCAAAATGGGGATCGCGGGATTCTTCTCAGGATTCTTTGGCACCAGTTCCGGTATTGGTGGTCCACCGATGGCACTCCTGCTGCAACACCAAGATGCCAATCAGCTTCGTGGTAACCTTTCTGCGTTTTTCGTGTTTAGTTCTATCATTTCATTACTGGTACAGATCCCAATTGGCTTCTTCACGATGCACCATTTGATCATCACAATCCCGTTGCTTCCTGCGGCTTGGTTGGGTTACAAAGTGGCGTTAATGACCACGCAAAGCATTCCTAAAGAGAAAATACGCATTGGTTCTTTGTTGCTATGTTCTATCAGTGGTTTTACGGCAATCTGGCAGGGTTTAGCTGGCTAGTTATTGGCGATAAAGACGAGAAGAACAAAGACATCTTAGAAAACCAACACAAACACCCAATAGATAAAAGGACGTTCTATGACTTACGACGAATTCAATGCATTCTGCGAGTCACAACCTGCCACCAGCTATGTGATGCAGTGGAATAACTCGCACGTTTGGAAAGTGGGTGGGAAGGTGTTTGCGATTGGTGGCTGGGGGCCGAACGACGAGCCTGCATTTATCTTCAAGGCGTCCGATCAGAATTTCGATTTTCTCAAAGAAGAGCCAGGCTATAAACCTGCGCCCTACTTTGCTTCGCGTGGTATGAAGTGGATTCAACTTTTTGAAAGCACACCAAAAAGGGACGAGGAGCTGAGATACTACCTCACTGAATCACACCGAATTGTGTCTTTAGGGCTAACCAAAAAGAAACAAGCAGAACTCGGGCTCAATCAGTAGCCAGAATTTCTGCTTGTTAAACGCTTACTTCAGATTCAAATGCAGCTTAAGAGCTAGGCTGATATTAAAACTAACACTGTTCTTTGAAACTTAGTTCGATCTTAAGAACTTAGGCAGTAAAGGCTCTATTTTTTGCGTTGGAACCACTGGCACCAATAGATAGATAAGACCAGCAAAGGCGATAGACGCCGCCAAGTCTTCAGGTCGATGCATGCCAAGCCAAACTCGGCTATAAGCAACGCCACCGGCCCAAACCAGCAAACCGCCCACTAAGTAAAAACGTTTCGCTTCTAGGAACAAGCCGCCAAAGAACGCCAGACACACGCCAACGAAAATCATGTGCCCAGATGGGAAAGAATAGTCAGTTTCACCCAACCAGTGACGCGTTCGCCACTCACTCACCTTGTCTTGCACAGATGCAATCGCTGCGTTCTTTTCTACCAATGGCAGTTCGTAAAACAGCTCTGGCATTTCAACCACTTCTTGCGTCACCAAATACTCAGAATAAGGACGGGGGCTTTCTGTAGAATGCTTCAAGAAGGTTTTTGCTGCAAAACTGAGAACCAACAACAAGCCGAGCTGCAGACAAAGGCTGACCAGCTTAGCTTTGGAAAATTTCATCGTGAGTAAAACTAAAGACAAAACAGCTAGCGTTACCAAGAACCCTTGATTACCTGCTGAGTAAGTCACGAACGTCATAAAGGCGCCATAGAAAGGCAAAACCGCACTTCCTAGGTCGAAGTCGGATCCAAAGATCAAAAATGGTACGAGGGAATACAAGCTTAGAACAAGCAGTAGTAAGCCTTTGGATTTGTTAGAGAACAGAGAAGTCATGGCTAAAATCTTTTAGATGAAGTGGTCGGATGCTATCGCAGCTTAGCATCGCCAATATCAATTTTATGTCAAAACGGTCAGTCAGCCGTCATGGTGTAACAATATTCGATTGATGAACCTCTTGAGTATTGATTAGCTGAACAGGCGCGCCAACACCAATAACATTCAACATCCACTTATGTTCATAGAGAAAGCAAAGGCCACTGAAACCAGATGAGACAATAGCATCACCCCACTGAAGACTGCCTGACGCGTTCTGCTGATAAAGTGAACACTTACCGGATTATCAGGCCAGAATCTTAAAAACTTTGCTGTCAGTCCTTTAAATCCACTATTGAAAGGATTACCATCTGGTCTGCTTTCAAAAGCAAAACAGATTATTAATTTTTATTCTCAGGGCGGGGCGAAATTCCCCACCGGCGGTATGTCCTTAGCAAAATCTAAAGATAAGCCCGCGAGCGCTCGATTCGTCGAGGTCAGCAGATCTGGTGAGATGCCAGAGCCGACGGTCATAGTCCGGATGAGAGAGAATGAAAACACACTCGCTTACGTTGGAAAGGCGCGCCCATTTATTGGGTTCATGCCTCCAGCTTAGACGGGTGCATTTCGTTTTGGATAAAACCATAATGAGCTAAAGCCTCTTGTAATGAGTAGGCTTTGTTGTGCTCGGTTGAGATCCCTCATACAGCCCTGATTCTGGTGATATTTTAGGAGTTTAACCATGAATCAGTCTTCACTACTTGCCGAATTTGGCGAACCAATCACTCGCGTTGAAAACGCACTGCAAGCTCTACGCGAAGGTCGTGGCGTACTTTTACTCGATGATGAAGATCGCGAGAACGAAGGCGACATCATCTACTCAGTAGAACACCTGACGAATGCTCAAATGGCGCTTATGATCCGCGAATGTAGCGGCATTGTGTGCCTGTGTCTAACTGACGAGCAAGCGAACCAACTTGAACTTCCACCTATGGTTGTTGATAACAACAGCGCAAACCAAACTGCGTTTACTGTCACTATCGAAGCAAAAGTTGGCGTAACGACAGGTGTTTCTGCCGCTGACCGTGTAACAACGATCAAGACAGCTGCAAACCCAACAGCTAAGCCTACTGACCTTGCTCGCCCTGGCCACGTATTCCCACTACGCGCTCGTAAAGGTGGTGTACTTGCTCGCCGCGGTCACACAGAAGGCACTGTGGATCTGATGCAAATGGCTGGTCTTCAATCAGCAGGCGTACTATGTGAAGTAACCAACCCAGACGGCACAATGGCAAAAGCGCCAGAGATCGTTGCTTTCGGCAAACTTCACAACATGCCAGTACTGACCATTGAAGATATGGTGATGTACCGCACTGAGTTCGACCTTAAGCTTGCTTAACGTTTAATCTTCAATGCTAAACACTTAGCACTGAGGATAACGAAACTCAGAAATGAATATTGAAAGGCTTCATTCTTACTGCTTTTTCTAGTTAAAAGCATAAAGGGTGAGGCCTTTTTCATTTCCGTATTTTGAGACGAGTCAACGATGGATCTCTCTACTTATCAGAACCTTCCCAGTTTAATCACTTAGAAAAGCGTAACCTCTCAAAAAATCCTGCAAAATATGAGAAACATTCACTCGAATGGTGAAGTCATGCACCACCATTGATCATTCATAATTACAGTAAAAACATAACTAATTGAAATATAACATTTATTAATTTTGGCACGGTGTCTGCACTACCACTAAGTAGGTACGCAGATATTAGGAGTTGGATATGTTTGTAGTTATTTCAGTGGGTTTATCGATTGCAGTGCTTGCTGCACTGTTTCACTTTTCAAAAAAGAGACAAACAGCGCTATCACATAGGTTTGAAACCTTGGTTCTGCTCAGAGAGTTATTGTTGTTATCACGCAAACATCGCGCGGCAACGCATTATGCTCTGGCCTATAAATTGTCTAGCGACTCGATTCGTAAAGTGAATAAGATTTACGACAACATACTTGAGGTGTCTGAACTACTTCAATCCCATGTGTCGTTCGATAGCCGTCCTATGTATCGCATCTACCACCTCAAGCTCATCGCCATGCACAGCGACTGGCAAAACCGCAGCTTGGTGCGCAACCAATCAATTCATGGCAAAACGATTCGTCACAGCATGTTCTTAATGGATGAAGTAATGATCATTTGGTTGATTCAGTCTGAACGAGAAGACATGAGCCGTGAGTACCACATGAACTGGCAACAGATCTTAGACTGCATGGATATTCTGACCAAGTTACGAATGTCTATCCCTGGAATAGAAAAGGCAGATATGGAGAAGCCAGAGGAGTATTTGAGATTCAAATTCTACGCCTCTCAAACACACAGAAAGCTCAACCAATTATCGATTATCTGCCCTATCAGTAGTGGGTCACCGGTTTGTACACGAGCGATGCATGCACTTACAGAGATCGCATCAAGCAACGAAGCGACCCAACCGGCAGATAGCATGTACGAGTTAACCAGTGATATCTCTAGCGTCGTGTCCCAAGTCTATGACCAAGTATTATCCGACATTACTAGAAGCTTGTATCAGCCTTTACCAGACACCAATGAAAAGGTGATAAATACACGATTATCCGTACATCATTACATTTAAAGACTTCGTGAGAGGAGAGCGTGCTGGAACTCTGAATTATTGAGTTCAAATCCGATATCACCTTTGATATCGGATTTTTGTATTTATATGTTTATGTCTTGTGTACTTGTGTACTTAAGATATATGACCTCAAACATCCCCAGACTTAATATCGCTAGACCAAGCTTCTGCTGCAAAATCAATGAACTGACGAACAATAGGAAGCTGATAACTGCGAGATAGATACACCGCCCAAAGTACGCTACTCGGTGAAACAAAATCATCCAAAACTCGTTTCAATTTACCATCCGCAATCAATGGATTCGCTAAATCACAAGGTAAGCGAACTATCCCTTTTCCATGCTGCGCGGCGCGAGTTAATACCCCAACATCGTTAGCCTTAATGGTGCCAGACACCTCAACCGAATAGTGCTGGTTATCCTTAACGAAATCCCACTTAGAAACACTCAAATGGCGAAAGCAGTTATGCTGTCGAAGTGCTTCGACCGTTTCAGGTTCTCCGTGCTTGTCTAGGTAGACTTGAGAGGCACACACCACTGAATCAATTTCCATTAGCTTTCGAGCAATCAAGCTATCGTCAGGTTGGTCAGTATAGCGAAGGGCAATATCGATTCTTTCATCTACCAGCTGCGCAAAACGGTCTGAGGCAAACAACTCGACCGTGATATTAGGATGACGCTCAGTAAACTGTTCAACCACATCCAACAACATGTTTTGAGTTAAACCAATCGGCGCTGCAATTCGAATTACCCCTGAAAGATCGTCAGTTTGATTGAGTGAAGTGACTTCTAGCTCTGCAGTTTCATGGAGTATCTTCTCGCAACGTTGCAGCGCAATCTCTCCTGCCGCGGTCAAACTTACCTTACGAGTGGTTCTGTGCAGTAGCCTTTGTTTTAGCCACCCTTCGATCTCTTGAACATGACGTGAAACCTGTAATCGGCTCATGTCCAAATGCTCAGCTGCTTGAGTGAAACTGGCACAATTTGCGACTTCAACAAAGCTACGCATTGCCGTCAACCTATCCATCACGCTCTCCTTGAACTACTTGCTAGCTAATCAAATCTTATTAGATCACCATATAGATACAATCTACATCATTTTACGATATTTATCGCAACCTAGTGAGCTATTAGACTGCAATGGCTGTCGGGAAAACGACTCAATAAATTAGATAATTGGAGAGACATTATGAAAATTGCAGTATTAGGCGCATCAGGTTGGATTGGTAATCACATTGCTCAAGAAGCTCAATCTCGTGGTCACGACGTGGTTGCTGTCGTAAGAGATGCAAGCCGTGTAGAAATGAACAATGTTGAGGTTCGTTCATTTGATTTACAAGATGAAACCGCAAATCTAGCAAGCGCACTATCCGGCGTTGATGCAGTAATCACTTCGATTGGCGGACGTGCTTTGGGTAATCACGACATCGTAAAAAGCACAGCAACTAAGCTGCTTGAGACACTGCCAAGCATTGGTATCGAGCGCCTACTTTGGGTTGGCGGTGCAGGTTCATTAGAAGTGGCGCCAAACGTACCGTTAGTGACCGTTCCGGACTTCCCAGCAGATTACAAAAACGAAGCACTAGCACAGGGTGAAGCTCTTGAAGTGTTCAAGCAATCGAACAGCGAGGTTAACTGGACGTTCATTAGCCCAGCGGCAGAAATTTTCCCGGGCGATAAGCTATCAACCTACCGCACAGGTGGTGATCAACTGCTCACCGACGAAGATGGCAACAGCAAAATATCAGTCAGCGACTACGCTATCGCGATGATTGATGAGCTCGAAGCTGGTAAGTTCCCACGTCAACGTATTGGTGTCGCTTACTAATCAATTCATATGTAAAAACTAAAAAAGCCGCTTGTTCACAACAATGCGGCTTTCTCATCTTTATATTGAGCATTCCTTTAATCCAACGGCAAGTGACCCGTTTTCACTAGGATAACCGTCTCTTCTTCCACATAAGGGAAATGCTCGCTCATATGAGGGCTACGCATCCAAGTATGTTTTGGATACTCGCCATGTTCATCTTTAAAAGTGCCTGACAACACAAAGATCTCTTCACCACCAAAATGACGGTGTGGCTGAAAGCGCTCACCAATGGGCCATTTCACCAAGGCCACATTTTCGTGCTCAAAACCATGCAGCGGCATCACTTGTAAGCCACCGATGCCCGGCAGCCATTCCGTTTCTAGAGTATTGATACGAACTTGAGTTAAGTCTCTCGCATCAAACTGATTAAGCTTCACCAAGATCGTGCAGCCATCTTTGCTTGATGGAGAATGCCCACTGCCCGGGGGATTACGGATATAAGTGCCCGCAGGGAAATCTCCAGTTTCATCTGAGAACACTCCCTCTAATACGAATATCTCTTCGCCTTGCGGATGCGGGTGCTCAGAAAACGAAGATTCAGGATCGTACTTCACAACACTGGTCGTGTGGCCCGATTCTTTCTCTTCTCTTTCGAGCGGCTTACGCCAAACCCCTTTGGCAGGGCTTGCAATCCAATCTAATGACTCGGTTTCAATAACCAGCTTTTTTGAAAAGTCCATGTTGAACATAATGGCGACCTTACTCTTGTTATCGTTTTAATTATTCTTATTATCTTTCTAGCTTTTATTCTACGCGAATACTCATCAAGGAGGCCATCTCGCTGCTATTTTTCCTACGCGACAGCCACCTAAAAGAATCCTAATTAATTGCGGCCAGCGATCACACCGCCATCAACATCCCAGATCGCACCCGTTACCCAATCAGCACTGTCTGACAGTAAGAAAGAGATACTATTTGCGATGTCTTTCGGCGAACCTACTCGACCAATAGGGTGGAACGCATTAAAGCCTTCTAGCGCTTGATCCACTTCTTCCGGTTTAATGAAAGATTCGTAAATCGGCGTTTTAACCACAGCTGGAGACACCGCATTCACACGAATGTTATGTTCAGCCAGTTCCATTGCCATATGCTGTGTTAATGCGTGCAAGCCAGCTTTAGCCATTGAATAGGCAGAAGATGGCGTCGCTTTGATTGCTTGCTTACCCCACATAGAGCCAACGTTAACCACACTGCCACCGCCGTTCTTGATCATCAATTTACTTATCGCTTGAGTAATGAAGAAGGTTGCTTTATTGAGCTGCATGTATTGCTCGTAATCAGATTCTTGATGCTCGATAAACGCTTTAGGGTTGAAGTAGCCCGCCGCATTAACAAGGTAACCAATACCCTCTTCAAGCGACTCTAGATGCGCAATGAGATTAGCCACACTCGCATCATCATAAAGGTTAGCTTGCCAGCCTGAAGCGTGACCTAACGATTGCAGTTCTGACACCGCTTTATCTAACTTAGTTGGGTTATTGCCGACAACCAATACATGGATGTTTTGAGCGACTAACTGCTTAGCTGTTTCAAAGCCCATACCACTTGTGCCACCGATTACGACTGCAATACCATTTTTAGTGAAGTTCATTTTGTTATCTCCTAAGTCATGTGAACGTGG
The DNA here is from genome assembly GCF_030409755.1 of Vibrio lentus. Classification (NCBI taxonomy): domain Bacteria; kingdom Pseudomonadati; phylum Pseudomonadota; class Gammaproteobacteria; order Vibrionales; family Vibrionaceae; genus Vibrio; species Vibrio lentus. The sequence goes on along the minus strand of NZ_JAUFQE010000001.1, from coordinate 1,673,634 downwards.
TAATCTTAGGCTTTGAACTAACACTATGAATAGTAAGTACAAATCGGTTAGGTAGGTACTTATTGGTACATCTTTATGAAAAATCAGGAAAACTTTTTTTCAAGAAAATCAGCACCAGAGCGCTCAGCTCGCATGGTAGAAACCATCTATGGCTGTAAATGGTCGCTAACGGTTTACCAATTATTGGCAAATGGCATTAATCGCCCCGGTGAAATGGTGCGCTCAGTCGAAGGGCTATCGACCAAGGTGTTGAATGAATGTTTGAAGCGAAATGTAGAATTCGGGATTTTAGATAAGCAAATGTTCAACGAACTGCCACCAAGAGTTGAGTACCAAGTGACACCGTTCGGTGAGAAGTTCTTGTTGATTCTAGACCAGCTGGAAAACCTACAAAACGAAATCGACGAGATGTAAGTTCGAGCCAGTCCAACTATTGCCAAAAAACAGCAGACAGAAAAAGGAAGGCAACAAGCAGCACTTAGCTCACTGGCATTTGCTCAAAGCGACCTTTTACAAAATCAATGAAGGTTCGAATTCGGCTTGGTTGATAGCGGTCTCGATGGTAGATCGCTGAAAAGTCCACTTTCGGCACCACCCACTCATCAAACACTTGCACTAGTTGTCCGTCATTGAGTTCTTGTAAGCAATAGATGGTGGGAACTCGAATAATCCCGTTGCCCGACTTCGCGCCCTGTACCAACACTCGTCCATTCTTACATTGCAGCCTGCCCGTCACATGCACATCGACTGTTTTCTTGGTATCGTCCAACGCTTGAAAACTCCACTTGCGCACCGATCCCGTTAAGCAGTCATGGTGGATTAGATCTTTAGGATGATTTGGCTTCCCTTTACGAGCGAAATACTCAGAACTCGCGAGTGTTCCCATCTCAATGTCTAAAAGCTTTCTTGCGATAAAGCCCGCGTCTTCTAAGCTTCCCATTCGAAAGGCAATATCAAACGCATCTTCAATCAAATCAACTCGGTTACTACTAAAATCAAGGCTAATACTGATGTCTGGGTAGAGCTGCATAAACTCATTCACCAAATCCGCGATGATCACCTCACCAAGATAACCGCCAACACAGTTTACTTTTATGTCGCCACGTACTTCTTCGACATCATCCACAGCAGCAATCAGAGCTTGGTCTATATTATCTAAGGCTTGTTCACATCTCGCGTACAGATCTTGCCCTGCATGCGTCAGTCTTAAGGTTCGAGTAGTACGAATAAACAGAGTCACACCCATCTGTTTTTCTAAGCTACCCACTTGACGTGACACGTGGGAGCGCGACACATCAAGTTCCTCCGCTGCTTTGGTAAAGTTACCTAAACGAGCGATAAGCACGAAAGAACGAATATCAGACAGGTTAATTTGATTGAGCATAGTCGCCAGCTTACTAATGAAGTTATGGGATAGACGCTTTTATTGTTGCATCACAGCAATAGTGTTTCAAGTAAAGCGCTATATATCAACAATGCTATTTTCCTTAATATACCTCCATCGCAACGAAGCAAGGCAACAAGCACTTGATTCGAATGCACTTAAACAATACGTCGTAGCCAACCGACGCAATAAAAGTACAGAGGAAATAAAATGAAAAAACTAATCGTAATTACAGGTGCAAGCTCTGGTATTGGTGAAGCAATCGCTCGTCGTCTAAGCGATGAAGGCCACCCTCTGTTACTTTTAGCTCGTCGTGTTGACCGCCTTGAAGCGCTTAACCTACCAAACTCTCTATCTGTGAAAGTAGACGTAACAGACAAAGCGTCTTTTGATGCAGCAATCGCACAAGGTGAAGAGAAATTTGGCCCTGTAGATGCGCTTATCAACAACGCTGGTGCAATGCTTCTTGGTCAAATCGATACTCAAGATGCTCAAGAGTGGAAGACAATGTTCGACGTGAACGTGATTGGTCTTCTAAACGGCATGCAGTCTGTACTTGCTCCGATGATGGAACGCAACACGGGTACTATCATCAACATCAGCTCTATCGCGGGTAAGAAAACATTCCCAAGCCACGCAGCTTACTGTGGTACTAAATTCGCGGTACACGCTATCTCTGAAAATGTTCGTGAAGAAGTGGCGGCTTCAAACGTTCGTGTTACCACTATCGCACCGGGTGCTGTAGAAACTGAACTTCTGTCTCACACAACATCTCAAGAAATCAAAGACGGTTACGACTCTTGGAAAGAAGGCATGGGCGGCGTATTGGCAGCTGACGATATCGCTCGCGCTGTATCATTCGCTTACCAACAACCACAGAACGTATGTATCCGTGAGATTGCTCTAGCACCAACTAAGCAACAGCCATAGAAGTTAATTATCACGCATACCTTTGTGATGCATAAATAGAAAGCGCCACTACTTATTCAGTAATGGCGCTTTTGTTTTTATTGAGTCTAGCTACAAGCAGTAACCGTGATTAAAATTCAACGCGGTAAACTGACGTGCTGCCACTCACTTCGTTGCCAACCGCAATAAAGTGGTTGCCAGAACGAGTGAAATACTTGATTGACTCTGGGCCTAGGTCACCCGCTTTCGAGTTGTACGTATCGTTGTCGCAATCACCATCTTCATCAACCTTGGTGCACACTGGTTGTGTAAAATCGCGGTTGTTTAGATAGCTGATGAAACTTGCACTCTTAGGCTGCGTTACGTCGTAAACCATGATGCCACCTTGGCGCTCAAGTCCAATAAAGGCATACTGCTTGCCATTGATCTCAGCCACTTCAATGGCTTCAGGCTCAACCCCTTTATCATCACTGCGATCATCACCACTTTGGTTGTTATCGTTGGTGCTGTTGAAGTTTGCAGGATCTTGCTCAAGAACGATTCGAGCAAAATCATCACCGCTATCAAACACTAGCTCACCTGACTCATTCCAGATAGAGAAAGAGCGACTACCAAATGCTTGAACCTTTTGGTCGGCGGCAAGTGTCCCTTGTGGCTTAATCACCTTAAGGCGAGCCAATTGATTATTGTCTTTGAGTGCGCCTGCCAATGGGTGGTTAGCATCAACGTCTAACTTCTTGCCGCGCACTTCATCGACATAAGCGATACAAAAGTCTTTTTCTGTTGTGTAGTTTTCAGTGCCTTTATAGTCATCACCATCCCACTCAAAACCTTTCTCGTCACACATTTCTTGTGTGGTCTTGATGCCATACTCACGGCCGTCACCTTCATTCGCCGTCACGATGTAAGTGTTGCCATCAACACTGTAACTGGTAATGCTATCTGGCATATAAAGGCCTTCTAGCATTGCGTAACTTTGTAGGTTACCGATGTTTTTGTCTTTGTTTGACGCATCCAACTGAGTGGTATCCCAAGGTTTGCCGCCTAGTCCCAGAATCGCATCCACTTCTGCACTCGCCACGTCAATCGCTGCTAATGCATTATTCTCTTGAAGGGCTACGTAGAGTTTTCCGTTATCAGCAAACGTCAGATATTCAGGTTCTAGATCTTGAGCAACGGTTGCATTAGGCGCCGAGATTCGAACCTTGTCGGTTAGCTCTGCATGGCGAGACTGCCCTTGATTGAATGCCTTAAAATCAATTTGAGTCACTTTCGCGTGCAGAGGACCGTTGGTTAAATCAACCAGTGTGACTGAGCCTTCAGGATCAATGCTGTAATCCGAATTCGGCTCGCCTTCGTTTGCTGATGCTATGTAACGGCCGTCTTTCGAAAAGCTCACCATGTCTGGCAATGCACCAGCAGTGTAAGTGGTGATCAGCTCTAGTGTGTCTGAGCGATACAGCGCAATAATGCCGTTTTGTTGTTTGTCGGCGTTTTCAATCGCGACCGCAACCAGGCCTTGATGAGTAGACACACTGTTTGCTGCACCGATATCAATACCAGAAGCTGCGGCTGCTGATTGAAGATCGATAGAGCCTTCAGATGTTGGGGCGCTGTCAGCGTCCATCGATAGCACATCAACTTTCTGTGCTTGAGCGTTTACCACATAAAGCTTATCGGTACATGAATCGTAGCTGACGATTTCGGCTGCAGAAGTATCAAACGGGGCGTCAGCAATAGCACGACCAACCAGACTAATCCCGGTCACAGCAGCATCTGTTTTGTTCGGTTGTTGGATGGATTGGCATTGAAGGCTAAAAGCATCAAGCGATGTTTGAGATGATGCTGCAGTCGTTGAAGTTGACTGAGAGCATCCAGCCAGAGCAGAGCTTACCGCGATAGGCAGTAATAAAGTCAGCTTATTAAATTTACGATTCATATATCCTCCATAATTAGAACCGCGATCATAGAGGGCTGTTATGACAGTTATCTTTCTCTTTTATTAACAATAAATGACGACAATCAGTTTGCTTTACCCATAACAACAGTAAGTTAGATTAAGTAATTCATTAACAAGCAAGCAAAAAAAAGCGCCCAAACTGGCTGGTGCTTGAGCGCCTTTAGTAAACTGAATAGGGAGATTAGAAGTTGTAACCACCACCAATCATGAATACCCATGGGTCAATATCAACGTCTGTAGAGTAATCAGTACCGCCCAAATTATATTTAGCCGTCGTATCAATATCTATATACCAAACTGACGCATTCAAGAACCAATCGTCGTTGATCATGTAATCCATACCGATGTTAGCCGCCAAGCCCCAAGAGTCATCAAGTGATACATCGCTCAATCCATCGATCTTCGAACCTTCGTCAAAGAATACCGTGTAGTTTATGCCGCCGCCTACATAAGGACGGAAGTCACTCTCTGCGGTGCCAAAGTAATACTGAACCATAAACGTTGGTGGTAAATGTTTGGTATCAGCTATTTCACCAAGACCAGTCGCAGAAATATTGTGAGAAAATGGGGTTGCAGCTAATACTTCAAAGCTGATGTTATCTGTAAACATATAACCAAATGTTAAGCCAAGCTGTGTATTCGAATCTAAAGAGAACTTAGTGCTTGAACTACCAGCAACAGGGCCACTGCTTTCGTTTGGAGATACCGTTGCTGCACCTGCACGGATGATGAAATCACCTTCTTTATGAGCAAGAACATTGGTTGACATAAGAGCCGCAATAACCGCAATACCACATACTGTTTTTTTCATTATAATTTCCTTTTGAGGGCTTAATTCTTTATTGGTGAATGAGTAATCATTTCTTATTTTGCGTGCAAGGTAGCATAGAATAACCCTACTTTATTGATGGAAATCAATTTGTGAAAAGTTGTGATTGTTTATGTAAATTTATATCGACCTGATCACTTTATTCCTTCATTTTATTGACAGTTTTGTAATGCAACTTTTCCGTGCGTCATTTTGTTAAGAACAACCCCTCCACTTTGAACCGATCTCTTTGGATCAAAATAGAGCAAGCCAATATCCCGTACGCATCAATTTGGTGCATTCCCACAATAATCACCCTCTCCTCGTTTAATATTCAATGAGTTACATTTGGCTTAGTGCTTGCAAGTCTCTGTTCATAATCATAAATACATTGAGGTTCTGACTATGCAAGACACTCTAACAATCGTTCTGGCCGGCGGTGTTGGCTCTCGGCTTTCTCCCCTCACCGATAACCGTGCAAAACCTGCGGTACCCTTTGGTGGCAAATATCGAATAATCGATTTCACACTCGCGAACTGCCTACATTCTGGGCTTCGCCAAATTTTGGTGCTGACTCAGTACAAGTCGCACTCTTTGCAAAAACATTTAAGGGATGGTTGGTCAGTGCTTAACCCCGAGCTCGGCGAATACATCACCAATGTTCCCCCACAAATGCGAACGGGTGATAGCTGGTACAGCGGGACGGCTGATGCGATTTATCAAAACTTGTATTTACTGTCTCGCAGTGAAGCTAAACATGTGGTGGTGTTGTCTGGCGACCATATCTATCGCATGGATTACGCCCCAATGCTCAAGCAACACAAGCAGAATGAAGCCGATTTAACGGTAGCGTGCATGGAGGTTTCGATTGATGAAGCCAAAGAATTTGGTGTGATGGAGATAGACGAAACTCTGCAGATCAATAACTTTACCGAGAAGCCTCGTTACCCTGCGTGCGTACCCGGTAGGCCCACTCGAAGCATGGCTTCAATGGGGATTTACATCTTTGATAAGGAAGTACTGACACTGGCATTATTGGCAGACGCAGAAGATCCAGACTCAAGCCACGATTTTGGTAAAGACATTATTCCCAAGTTGGTCGGCAACAACAGCGTTTACGCACATAAGTTTGGTGATGAAGAAGGACGCGTAACACAAGATGCTTACTGGAGAGATGTGGGTACAATCGACTCATATTACCAATCGAATATGGACTTGTTGAAACCAGCCTCGCCTATTGATTTATACCAACCGGATTGGGCGATTCGCACCTATGATCCGCAACTTCCGCCAGCACGAACCATCGCTTCGGTAGAAGGAAACCAAGGGATATTCATCAACTCGATGATCGCGAATGGGGTGGTGATTGAAGGTGGTTCAGCGCAAAACTCTATCTTCTTCCCTAAGGTAAAAGTCAGCAATGCCGCGATTGTGATTGATAGTATTCTGTTTGAGGACGTTGAGATTGGGCGACACTGCCATATTCAGAACTGCATCATCGATAAGAACGTTAAGGTGCCAGATGGAACCCAGATCGGTGTCGATAGCCTTGCTGATGCGAAACGCTTCCACATATCAAAACAAGGCGTGATTGTGGTGCCGTCTTCTTACGAGTTTAATGAGTCTTAACTCTAATACTGGTCACTCAATATTCTTCAGTAACAACCCCTTTACCTACAAAAAAGCGCCCCATAAAAACAGGGCGCTTTCCTAAATTGAATCGAACTACTTAGGTGCTAATTCGTAGTTTTCTTGCATCTCATGTGGGGCAATCCCGTACTCATAATCCGCTAAGTAACCATCCTTATAAACCTTCATCCCCTTCTCATCCCAGCTCACTTTGATCATCGCCGTGTTGCCATCTTCACTACCTAACAGCTCAAGCATTTCTGCATCAATCTTAATGGCTTTGATAGTTTTAATGCGCTTAAACGGCTCAAATTCAGTGGTCGAGGTTGGCAATGAACCATAGCTGCTGATCCACGTCTCTTTTGGTACTAGCCATTGGTTGAAAACATCATCAACAATCGCTTTCGGCATGCTTGCGATAACCACATCGCCCGTCATTACGTTGTTTGTCTCTAAGCTGTAACCGTCCTTACCGTCTGAAACATAAGTAGGGAAATCAATGCCAATCTCAGACTCTGCTGGTAAACGACCTAGAGTGACTGACTTCTTAACGTACAGTTCCGCAGTTTCAAATTGCTGCATGATCTCAGGGATCTTCTGAAATTCAACAGGGGCTGCAAAGGCATTAAAAGCAAAAGAAAGGGAAGCTGCAATTGCAGCGAATTTAACAGGCATTTTCATGATAACGGATCCAAATAGAATATAGCTGTTAGAGTATCCCGTACTAGACCGTATCTCAATCAGTCATTGTTCTTTATATCAGTAATTGTGATAACGAGGTAAAGATTGGAATTTGTGGGGAATAACAGGCGATTTATAAATTTAAGACTAGAATAAGTCATTGAGGTGCAGCTTGATTAAGGCGATAAAATCTAAGTGAGCGAAGTCAACTGGAGCAATATTTCGAGAATGAGGTTTTTTTAAACACGTTTGAAATTCACGAAACATAATATGCGATCAGTTCATCGGACTTTCAAGGGAGTAACAAGAGAATATTTGATAACACTGAAGTGAATCACACATGTGCTAATTCTCAGTTGGTTAATCTATGCGATGTTTGCTACGTTTAAATGACACAGTCATTGGAAAGGTATGATTTATGAAAATAAATGTTCAAACACATCATGTATCAATTAACGACGAGTCACGCAAAGACATCGAAGGTAAATTCGAGAAGATATCTAACCATTTCCCATCACTGATTAGCTGCGACATCATCATTACTAAAGAACACGGTCAACATCAGGTTGAAGTATTCACAAACTACGAAGGTGTACGAGTAACAGCAAAATCTACAGACGATGTTATGTACCCAGCTATCGCTGCAGCGCTTAAGAAACTTGAAGCAGGCCTAAGTAACCGTAAGGGACAGTTGAAATCGGATCTACACGAGAAGCCAACCAGCACGAAGCCAGAAATCGCTTCAGATATCATCCAAGAGATGAAGTTGGTATAACTCCACAGTAGAAGCGCGCTAACGAATAGCAGCGCACAAGAATTGCAAAGCCAGCACATGTTGCTGGCTTTTTCGATCTTTAGACGGAGCAATCCTCTCGCTATCAAACCTCAGATTCGGCTCACACTCATGTCTTCTTTAAATCCCTTAAGTATCTGGTTGCTATAACAATCACGGATAGTATTTGGTAGAGTTATCCGAAATCTAGACCAAAACGGAATATTTGTTATGAAGAAAGTCACGTTGATACTTTTCCTAGCCACTCAGTTAATGGCTTGTACCGAAGTTGGCAGTGAAGCTTGGTGTGCGGATATGAAAGAGAAGCCTAAAGGTGACTGGACCGCTAATGAAGCCGGTGATTTTGCCAAGCATTGTATTTTCTAAAAAAGCACTCACCACTCCAACCAATTGTCTTTATAGATAAAAAAACGACCGCTAGGTAGACCGAAGTACCTAGGGTCGTTTGAGCTTCAAAATGCTAGATAAGCTCTGAACTTTCACACAACATATTGTCTATATGAGTTTATTACGGATTTGGATCACCACCGCTTCTGCAACGATAACCACTGCGAAGATACTCACTAATACCATCGAAACTTTTTGCCATTCAAAAAGGTTCTGCGCATCGTTTAGCACCACGCCAATACCACCAGCACCCACCAAACCCAGTACCGCAGATTCACGTACATTGATGTCCCAACGGAATAACACGATGGAATAGAACGCTGGCATCACTTGTGGCCAATAACCTTTAAGTAAAACGCTCATCCAAGAAGCGCCTGTCGCGCGTAAAGCTTCAATAGGCCCCATGTTCACTTCGGCAATTGCTTCCGCTAACAGCTTCCCTACAAAGCCGATACTACGAATGGCAATCGCCATGATGCCTGCGAGAACACCGGGGCCAAAAAGTGCGATGAACAGCAATGCCCAAACCAATGAGTTCACAGAACGTGAAGACACGAGAAAGAATTGAGCAATCCAGTTCAAGGCTTTATTCGGAGTGATATTTGGCGCGTTCATCAGCGCCAAAGGGATAGCAAATACCAAGGTAAACAAGGTACCTAACGTCGCGATGTGCAGTGTCTCAATCATCGCTGCGTGAATCGACTCAGGATAGAACGCGTAGTCCATTGGTACCATTCGTTCGAACATGTCAGCAAACTGGGCTGGTGCGTCGTATAGAAACTCAGGAATCACTTCAACGGTTTGCCAAGACCAAACAATCGCACACACTAAGCTCAGGTAAACAGCAAATCGAGCCACGCGTTCGTTGGGTGTAAAGCGCTGCCACTCTCTATCGATAGATGCAGTTGTCATTAGAAGATTCTCCTAACAATATTGGAAAGAAATTCACCGACAAGAATCAGTGCGATGATGGTGATCAAAATAGCGGCAACGAAGTCGTAATCAAAACGTTGGAATGCCGAGAAAAGCGTACCGCCAAGACCACCCGCACCCACGATGCCAACCATGGTTGAGTTACGTAAGTTTGAGTCCAATTGGTAGCTTGCAAAGCCTATGAAACGAGTAAATACCTGAGGCATCACCGCGTACAGGATGACGCTGACAAAGCTCGCCCCCGTCGCTTTAATCGCTTCAACCGGTTTAAAAGAGATCTCTTCAATCGCTTCTGCAAACAACTTGGCGATGAAACCAATGGATGCAAATACCAAAGTCAGGATCCCCGCCAGAGCTCCAAAGCCCACCGCTTTCACAAATAGGATTGCGATGATCACTGGGTGGAAAGAACGACACAATGCGATAAAGCCACGAATTGGTGTCGATACAATCGAAGGCATCATGTTTCTTGCAGCAAGTAAGCCAATAAACAGTGAGATGACGATGCCGAAGAAACTCGAAATGATCGCTATCTGTAAGCTCTCCGCTAAGCCACTTAGCAGTAAATTAGTACGCGAAAAATCTGGCGGAAACATTCTTGATAGTAACCGCTCACTTTCACCAAAACCGATGACCAAACGATCAAAGGTCAGCCCTAACGTCGCAAAGCTGTAAAACAAGTAGCCAATGATTGCAGCGATAATGGCACGGTTAGTCCATGAGGTTTTGAACGGATTTTCGTACTTCGCTGGCGATGTGCTTGATGAAACGCTTGGCGACGAGCTTGGATTTAATCCAGCCATGACTCACCCCCATAAATGATTTTTAGGTCTTCTTCTGAAATACCTTCAGGGCTGCCATCGTAATGCACCTTGCCATTACACATGCCGATGATGCGCTTGGCATAACGCTTGGCCAAGTTCACATCATGGATATTCACCAACACGGGAATGTTTTTCTGTTCTGCGAATGTCTCCATCAACTCCATGATCTCAACCGCGGTTTTTGGGTCGAGTGATGACGTTGGTTCATCCGCCAATAAGATATATGGGTCTTGCATAACGGCGCGAGCGATACCGACACGCTGTCTTTGGCCACCTGACAAACTGTCGGCACGTTGGTTAGCAAAGTCTTGTAGGCCAACAAATTCAAGTAACTCGAACGCTTTTGCTAAATCTTGTGGAGAATAGTTACGACGCCACGCATTCCAAGCCGTCATGTAGCCTAAACGGCCACTCAACACGTTCTCGATAACCGTTAAACGTTCCACGAGGTTATATTCTTGAAACACCATGCCGATGTGTCGACGCTGTTTACGTAGCGCTTGGCCTTTTAATTGAGTCAGGTCTGCGCCATCAAAAATGATTTCGCCTTGGCTTGGATCGTTGAGGCGGTTGATACAGCGCAGAAGCGTACTTTTACCGGTACCAGATGGACCAATGATCGCGATGATGCCTGGCTCATCGATATCAATATTAATGCCTTTAAGGATTGGCTTGCCTGCCACATATTCGTGGAAAAGGTTGTTTATCTTTATTCCTTCATAGCTTGCTACGGCCATACTGCATTTCCTTGTGCGAATTTTAGAATGATCTATGCCCTACCCGCGAGGGCATAGATTTTTAGTTAAGGTAAGTATTTAAAGAACTAAGTCTTTCGAAAACTTAGTCTTCTAATAGAAAAAGAGTTAGCCGTTGTTTGCTTGTTTTGCTAGCTCAGCGGCTTTTTTCTTTGCACGTTTAGCCGCATCTTTTTCAGCTAACTTCTTAAGGCCAGTTTTGGTGTAAGCCGTACCTGTCGCATGAGCAATATCACGAATCACATCCCACTCTTCTTTGTAGCTGATTGGCGAGAAACGGTCGGCACCTTTGAATGATGCGCTCATCTCTGGTGTAAAGCGGTAGCTAAAGAAAGCTTCGTTGATCTTCTCAACCAGTTCTGGTTTTAGGTTGTAAGCATACCCAAATGCAGACGTTGGGAAGCGTGGGCTACGGTAGATGATCTTCAGTTCAGAATCGTCAACACGACCTGCTGCGACCATGCGGTCATAAACGTCCGATGCCACAGGTGCTGCGTCATAATCTCCATTGAAGACGCCTAGAATCGATTGGTCATGCTTACCTGAGTAAAGCACTTTGTAATCTTCATCTGGCACTAGGCCTTTCGCTGGGAATAACGCACGTGGAGCTAGGTTGCCAGAGTTGGAAGATGCAGAAGTGTGTGCAACCTTTTTACCTTTCAGATCAGACATTTTGTTAATGCCGCTGTCTTTACGCACAATTGTGATTAGGTTGTAGCCTTGAAAACCAGACTCATCGCCCTTCACCGCAATTGGAACGTAACCTGCTAAATTAACTGCGTAGCCTGTTGGGCCCGTAGAGAAACCTGCAACGTGCAGTCGACCAGAACGCATCGCTTCTACTTGCGCAGAGTTCGAGTGAACTGTGTAGTAAATCACTCGTTTACCCGTGATTTTACTTAGGTGAGCTTGGAAATCTGCAAACGCATCTTTGTATAACGCAGGGTCTTCTACCGGAGTGTAAGTAAACACAAGCGTACTTGGGTCATTCCACTCGTCTGGGTTCTTTGGTGAATCGGCGACCAAATCTTGGTTTTCATCACAGTATCGATCGTCTAACACACCACGACTAGAGCAGTCGCTTGCCATAGCCATTGAAGAAAGTAGTAATGAGCTAGCGATTAACAGTCCTTTAACACTGATTTTCATATTCAAACCTTACTTTTACTTATTGTTGAAAGTCACCTTCGCTATTGCAGCCTTTGTGCCACCTTTTAATTTATTTAATTTCAATAGCTTAAAGGAAGCCCTAAATTGGAAAATTACTTTTGTGTCATTACTGTCCAACCGAGAAGTCTCTATTTGGGTCATTTCTGTCCCACCAATTTCAGTGGTAAAAAAAGAGCCCGAAGGCTCTTTGGTTCACTGCTTTTTCTCTTATTATTCTTTGGCTAAGTGCTCTCTATACAAACGCTATAATTGCTATGTAAAGCGAGACCACAACAGCCTAAGCGTCGCTGTCCATGCAGTTAGCGTAGTAAGTTACCGTTGCAGGCCAATCGCTGAATACGCCCATAACACCGACATCTTGCGCCAGTACATCAAGCATTTTCATCATGTCGCCATCATTGTTGATACCATCTTTCACGCTTTGGTAATACCAACCGCCGCCTTGCGCTAGCGGGCCTGAACGCTCAAGTGTCCATGCAATAATCTCAAGATCAGCATCTTTTGCCAGTTTCGCGTAGTTAGACGCAACCAATTCGTTGTTCTCGCCTAGCTCAACCAAAGCAAACAGAGGTGGCGCGATGATATTCACACCCGCATCGTGCAGCTCTTTCATGTTCTCCACAGACGCAACAAAGTCCGCTTGCTCATAGACACGGTCGTCAAGGTAAACGGCTTGCTTGCCGAACTTAGGCGTCTCCTTAACCCAATACTTCACATCATCCAAGTTGAATGACTGCAGGTAAGCCTCCGAAGGCTCAAAGCCCGCCTCTTTCAGCTCATCCACCAGCTTCTGCGCGTACATCTCTTGGCTAAAGCCATTGAAAGGCATTTCTACCGCCGCTGATTTCAATTCAGGAGTCACCTTCACGCCGTGCTCTTTAAACAATGCCGCACTTTCGGCGTGTGTCATCAGTGTTCCACTTTGGCTGTAAAGGTCGGTTCTCCAACCAGGTGTGCCATTCATGTACTCTTCGACCGTGGTTGCTTTTGGGTTCGCACCATCCATTTTCCCTTTCAGGGTCTTAAACTCCGCTAGCGTGAAATCAGAAGTACGACACTCAACCTGTGCATCTTCGCCTGTCGCTGGGTTAGCTGGCGTGAACGGTGTTGAACACTTCTTAGCAAGATCGGGATGTGCTAAAACATCGGTTGTGGTGTGCAGATCACTTTGCGAGTGACGACATACCAACGCCTTATCTTTAGTGAAAGTCACATCGCACTCCACGACGCCCGCGCCCATTTGAATCGCTGCTAAGTAGGATTCCTTGGTGTGTTCAGGAAACTGCATCGCAGCTCCGCGATGTCCAATAGAAAAATCACTACGATGAAAAGGTCCTTCACTGCAACTCAACAGCTTGGTTTTCAAAGGGCTCTCATCCATATTGTTCACTAAAAAGAGGGGACGAGGACCTAAGTCGGCTGATTCTGCTGCGGCCCATGCCGTCATCGAGCTCACACCTAGTATCAGAGCAATCGAACCTTTCAGTATTTGCTTCATGTTTGTATCTCCTTGCAACAAGCAATTATTTTTCTAACTTCCTTTATTCGATCATTCGGTGTTGGATAGCTGTCATAGATAGATAGCTGTCATATATATTTTGACTCAGCACCGAATAACCTCATGTGAACGTATGCCACAATGTAGTGATTGCACGCATTGTGCCAAATGTTAAAGCCCTTTTATTACAATTACTTGAAACGGTTAACCATTCGACTAAAAGTTAAATGGGTCATTGTTGTCTTGTGCTTTTATTAAGCGAATGAATGAACCAATTAGGCCTTGAAGCTCTCTTTATCCAATTGGTGTTTCTTCATTTTTCGATAAAGTGTTTTGCGTGGCAGGTTCAGCTTGCTTGAGACCTCATTGATGTTGCCTGCGCTTTCAATAAGCGCCTCAGTCAGAACATTTCGTTCGTACTGCTCCATCTGTTTTTCAAAGGCAAAATCTTCTCCGGACGTTTCACAAATTGGTGATTGAAGATCGAAGCCATCACCAACAATACCAAGTACAAATCGGTCGGCGACATTACGCAGTTCGCGCACGTTACCCGGCCATTCGTGTCGACATAGCTGCTGTATTTGTTCGGGATAGATCGTTGATGGGCGTGTCTTGTATTTGTGGCTCGCTTGAATCACAAAATGACGGAACAACACCTGAATGTCCTCTTTGCGTTGACGCAATGCGGGAAGGTTTAAGCTAGCAATATTGAGGCGATAGAAGAGATCGGCTCTGAACTCACCCGTTTCACTCAAGCTCGCGAGATCAGCTTTGCTGGCAGCTACCACCACAATATCGACCGGAATTAGCTCGTTACCACCAACGCGCTCAATCACTCGTTCTTGAATGACGCGCAACAGTTTAATTTGCACCGCAATTGGCATACTTTCTATTTCATCAAGAAACAGAGTACCGCCATTGGCTTGTTCTATTTTGCCAATGCGCTTCTTGTTGGCATTGGTAAACGAGCCCGCTTCATGACCAAACAACTCACTTTCGATAATGCTTTCTGTCATGCCGCCACAGTTGATCGCGACAAAGGGCTTCGCCTTACGACGGCTAAATTGATGCAACGCGCGAGCAATGACTTCTTTGCCCGTTCCTGTTTCGCCGTTGATGATGGTATCAACACCAGTATGAGACAGCGCAAGCACTTGCTTACGTATCGTATCCATCGCTTTTGATTGGCCAATAACCACCGTTTCAATCGGTAACTCCGTTTCCTCATCGCCGCCTATAATTGCTGGGCAGTTGTGCTGAGATTGTGCCAACGCTAAATCGAGCTTCTCTACCAACTCACTCGCATTAAGTGGCTTTTCTAAAAAGTCGAACGCCCCTAGCTTAATTGCCTCTATCGCCATGGGAATATCGCCATGGCCACTCATCAACAATACAGGGACGTTAGCGGCTCTATGTTGAATTGAACTCAGCAACGTAAGCCCATCCACCTGTGGCATTCGTACATCACACAATACAACCGACGGGCTGTTTGCTTTGAGCGATTTAAGGCCAAGGTTAGGGTCGGTAAAAGTGGTGACACTAAACCCTTCTAGCTCCAACATTTCACTCACGGCTTCAACGACATCGATTTCATCATCGATAAGAACTATGTGTTTTTCTGCAGTCATGAGGCTATGCCTTTTGGTAGAGTGACGATAAAAGTACTGCCTTGGTGTTCAACTGATTCCACGTGAATCGAGCCGCCAAAGTCTTTTATGATGTTGTATGCGATAGACAAACCGAGCCCAAGCCCCTTACCTGTTGTCTTGCGGGTATAAAATGGGTCAAACAGATGCGGAATGTCCTCTTCAGGTATCCCTAACCCGTTGTCCATCACCAAAATCTGAATGGTATTCGAATGCCCTTGAGTAGAGATGCTGAGCTCTGGTTGCTCTCTGTGTTCGATGGCATCCAGAGCATTGCTGATCAAATTCACCAATACCTGTTCTAAGCGAATGCTGTTGGCTCGAACCATCTGGTCGCTTTGTGGTGAATACTGAATCGAGACCTTGCTCTGTCTGGTTTCAAACAGGTCAATCGCATCACCGACAACCTTATCCAATTCAACGTTATCAATCTTGCCATCACTCTTACGTGAGAAGGCCTTTAGGTGACGAGTAATCGCAGCCACTTTGTCTAACAAGATCTCGATCTTTTTTAGGTTCTCTTCTGCCCTGTCTGGCCTTTGCTTGCCTAACCAAAGCTGCGCGCTTCGAACGTGACTGTTTACTGCCGTCAGAGGTTGATTGATCTCGTGCGTGATCCCGACACTCAATTGCCCTAGCGCGGCCAATTTTCCGGCTTGGATTAGCTCGTCTTGGGTTACTCGTAGTTTGGCTTCGGCTAAGGTGCGCTCTTCAACCTCAGCCTCTAATTTTCGATTGGTTTGCTTAACGACTTTGGCCGTGGTCTGGAATACCTTTAGGTACTTGGCCATTTGCGTCACTTCGTCTTTTCCCCGAATAGAAACCTCGGTATCTAAATGGCCGGTAGAAATCGCGAACATGTTGTCTTTGAGCTGTAGAAGCCTTTCTAAAATACTCTTACGCACGTAGAACCACGAAATGGCAGCGGCAGCCAACACGCTAAACAAGGAAAGAAAAAGAGAGAGTTGCTGATTCGATTGTAAAGACAGCTGCGCTTGCTGAATCGATTGATCAATATTGCTATTCACCTTGCTGGTGTTGCTTTCGATCTGCACGGTTAATTGGTTCAAATGCTCGCGGCTGTTTTGCAGGAAGTATTGCTCTTGATAAAGATGATCGAGCGCTTTGTTTTTCATCCCATACAAGCTGCTATCACTTGAGGCAAGGTTATAAATCACCGTGAGTTGATGATCTAATTCAGGAAAATCACTTCTTAAATCACCACTGACCCAGAGCTTCCACCACTCTTCCCCTACCTGCTCTAGACGGTAGCTAGTGTAATCGAGCTCATTAAAGCTTGAGTCGTTATACAGCTTCTCTACTAAGCCTAATTGGTAATAAAGCAGAGATTTCAACTGAGTATATTGGATTTGATCTTTGGCTGACTCAGGCAAACTATCGAGTGAATCACTGGCTTGTTGCAATAGAGGATAAAAGCCTTCAAGCAAATTACGAAGTTCTTGATTGAGTTGTTCTGACTCAATCTCACTTTGATACAATAGACTCAGACTATTGTTAACTTGGGCGATAAGGTCTTTAAAATAGGCGTGATAATCAGGGAATTGAACCATAACGCTATTCATCACTGAAATGGCCTCTTCAATTTTAAGCATCGCCTGCTTACGTTCTATATTCGATTCAGCGTCACTGAGCTGAGATGAGGTCGTAATAATCACACGCACCATATCATTGAGGCGTGCAGCGTTATCTAAGGCGGGGATTTCACTCTCTTTTAATTCAACAAGGCGTTGGTTTAAATCGTCAAAGGTGAAGCTCGATACAACTGACAGAAAGATGGTGGTCATCGATAACATAGCCAATACCAACACCAAGCGCAGTTCAATGCCTTTCCAACCAAACCACTTACGACGCGGGATTTTGATCGAAAACGGGCGTTCAAAACTGTCTTTGTTTTCTATCACCTCGGAGACATGACTACTCACTCGCTCCACCTTCTCATCATAAAATCAACAGGATCCGTCAATGATTCAATCAGTTAGGTGGTTTACCTATTTAATCTTAGATCTAATAGCTTTAGTGAAACTATTAAACGAAGAGTAATCATTAACATTTCACATAAGATATCATAACAATTATTTTATAAAGCTTGAGCTGTCTGTTTTGCGATAATAGAAAGTGACCTCACCGACAGAAACGTGATTACTTTATCAATACCAGCCGAGTAAAGTGAATTCACCAGTCTCAATCAAGCAGTAAAACTCACGTAATATTAATCAGTTAAGGTTTATTGATACCAAAAAAATCGCACAAGCTTTCACTCGTGCGATTTCATTTATGGCATGCCCATCGACTAACCCGAAGCTTAACGATCTTAGAGAATGATCATCCCATCTCTATAAGTCAGTGCTGGCGAAACATCTTGCCCGAGCAACACAGGGCCATCGAGGTCGACAATCTCAGATTGAACCGCAATAGGTAATGCTGCACGCATCGCCAATGAGGTACCTAGCATACAACCCGACATCAGAGTAAAGCCGAGCCTTTGAGCTTCTTCAGCAAGTACCAAGGCTTCGGTCAAACCGCCCGTTTTATCGAGCTTGATGTTGACCATTTCATACTTGCCTAACAAAGGTGAAAGTTGTGAAGTGGTATGACAGCTTTCATCAGCACACAGTGGGATCGGGTGATTGATATGTGCCAGTGAGGCATCATGCTGCTGGGGTAACGGCTGTTCGATCATCGCGATATCAAACTCAGTAAGTTGATTGAACAACTCTTCGAGATTTAACCCTGTCCACGCTTCATTGGCATCCAGTACAATCTGAACATCCTGCGCCGCTTCTCGCACTGCACGAACACGCTCTACTACCTGCTCGCCATCAAGCTTCACTTTTAGAAGTTTCGCCCCATTTCCCACATAATCTCGAGCTTGTGTCGCCATCGCTTCCGGTGTGCCAATGGAGACTGTCATTGCAGTAACGATTTGATCAGGTAACTCAAACAAGCTATTTGGAAACGTCTGTTCGTTCTGCTGCGCTTCAAAATCCCAAAGCGCACAATCGACCGCATTTCGCGCTGCTCCTCCAGTCAATAAAGACTGAAGATGATCTCTTAGCTCTGCGGGATCGGTAACGCCTCGTTCAAACATAGCTTCAAGGGCACTAGACGCTTGTTGAATTTGCGCTAACACAGACTCCGATGACTCGCCGTATCGTGGGTAAGGCGTGCATTCGCCCTGAGCTTGTTTGCCACCATGTTCAATGTAAACACGAACAACGTGACACTCCGTTCGGCTGCCACGAGAGATGCGAAAAGGTGTTTGCATCGCGATAGTAATGGGTTCTGCTGTAATCTTCATAATTTCACTCGGTTGATGTTCGCTTTAACAAATGGAAACGTAGAAATGATGAAATCGTTAAAGTGAATGTCGCAAATGATCAGTAATGTGTTGTACACCAAAACGAACCGGGTCCGTCACTGGTACTTGATAAAGTGTGGTCCATTCTTGGCATAATGTCTCAGCGTCTTCAGTGCTAATCGCCGACGTGTTCAAACAAATGCCGACCAGTTTCACGTCTGGATTCGTCAACCGCGCGGCTTGCAAGTTAGCTTCAATGGTCTGTTCTATGCTTGGCAATCGCGCATGAGGAAGGTTGCGAATATGTGGTCGCCCGACTTCATGACACAACACCAAAGCATCAGCTTGTGCGCCATGCAACAACCCTAAACTCACGCCTGCAAAAGACGGATTGAACAACGAACCTTGGCCTTCAATGATGTCCCATTCGTGGTCAGTAAAATCGGGGCTAATCGCTTCAACCGCGCCGGAAATGAAATCCGCGACCACAGCATCAATCGAAATACCACAACCTTCAATCAAGATACCCGTCTGTCCTGTCGCTTTGAACTGAGCAGATGTTCCCGCTTGTTTAAGCGACTTTTCAATCGCCAATGCCGAGAACATTTTGCCTACTGAGCAATCTGTTCCGACAGTAAGCAAGCGCTTACCTTTACGAGGCTTGCCGTTACCAACCTTGAGAGCTCCATCAAAGTGTCGTACATCATGAAGCTTAGTCAATCCGTGTTGCTGCATGTCAGCAAGCGGTGAAAATTCACTCAGTCGTTGGTGCATGCCAGATGCAATCTCAAATCCCATTTCTGCAGCTGCCATTATGGTTGGCTGCCAAGAGTCAGGAATAACACCACCTGGGTTTGCCGTGCCAATCACTAGCGTTTTCGCGCCCCGTGCTTGCGCCTCTTGTAAGGTCATGTCCGTTAAGCCAAGTGAAACAGTATCGTCTGTTAAACGAAGCTGACCTAGGCAAATTTCTGGTCGCCATTGATGAATACCACGAGCTGTTTTTGCTGCAAGTGGGTCGGTAACATCCCCAAGAAAAAGAAGGTAAGGTTGAGCGATAGACATGAGCATTCCTAATTAATAAGTCCTTGTATGGATTTACTTTAATTAAGAACTTAGAAGCTGCCGAATACCTATTTATCGCGAGCCTATAACCTTAAGTTATAGGGTGAGTATGGCTTTTCAATGAAGCGATAAATTGCTTAACGGAAATAGATTGAGGGGTGTGCTCTGCACAAAGCATCGATACCGAGAATTGGATATCCGGCTGCAGTGAAAGCACGTAAACCGAGTCGTCATTTTGATACTGCTCTGCCGTCCACGGATCGACAATCGCAAAGCCTGCTTGGTACTTAACCAGTTCCGCCGCCGCGCTGTATCCACGTACAGATATCGGATGGTGATAATGCTCATCTCGCGCAATCAAGCTTTGGTGGAGCAGCAACCCCAGTGGGTCACGACTATCAAGTCCGATGATTGGCAACGGATAATCGATCAGGTCTTCAAGAGTTAATTCTGCGGGCAAGTGTTCAACCGTATTGGCTGGCACTAAAGCCTTGAGTGATTCGGTTAATAGCATTTCACTTAATATGGCAGGCGGTGTTTCATCGCCAAACGCGATGGCAATATCAAGCTCATGCTTTAATAATCCAGCACAAAGTTCATCACGGTTTGCTGTTAGTAACTCAAAAGAGAGATCTTGTTCGCAAGACATTTGGGCTATTACTGGTGTCAGCAATTTGGTCGCCAGTATCGGCGGCGCACCAATACGTAAATGCTGATGGCCTTGCTTCACTTTGTTGGTCAGAGATCGAAATTGCCCCAGCTGTTGATAGACCTTTTCTGCTTCTGGCAGCAAGGTTTTCGCTTCAACCGTAGGCACCAATCGCCCTTTGACACGCTCGAACAATCCAAAACCAAGTTGTTGCTCTGTATGCGCCAAAATACGAGTCACATTAGGTTGTGACACATGCAGATTACGTGCGGCTCCAGATACGGTTCCGGTCTGCATAATGGCGTAGAAGACTTCCAACTGTCTTAGGTTCAAATTGATGTCCTTATGGTTCGCGAAAAAAATCTAGGGTTTGGCTTTTCTTGTATGAGTTAAGCTGTTTATCGGTCTAGCTATCTATTTAGCTTTTTTCGTGAGTCTATTTCAGTAGCTCAGTTACCGTAGGTTGAAGAACCTCAGCCCAAGCTTGGTAAGCCTTCGCATTCAAGTGTAAGTCATCACACGAGTATTCATTCGACAAAAGCTTGTTAGGTGACAATACTGAATTCACATCTAAGAACGTAATGCCTTGTTGAGTGCAGTACTCGCTTACTTTGCTATTGAGCAGTTCCACTGAAGGGTTTAAACCTTGCAGTTTAGAGCCGACATAAAGCGTTGATTGCACCAAGATTCGAATATCATTTTCTTGCCACACTTTAAGCATATCAACGTAGTTCTGGTAGATATGGTCGACATCATAACCCTGCGCTAAATCGTTTATCCCAGCCATAAAGCACACCAACTTTGGCTTCACATTCAACGTGGTATCAATACGGCGCAACATGCCAGTTGTGGTGTCACCCGCTAAGCCACGATTGACCATCGAAACATCCCGAAAAATATCCGCCCAAGGTGCCCACTCGGTGATCGAATCACCAAACATGACTAAGTCTGCATTCGGAGAGAAATGTCGATGATTATCTGATGTCATGATGTAACGACTCATGCTGTGGCCTCGTTGCTGAATCTCAGATTGGATTGAAACTGCTTTGAGGATTTCGCTATCCGGTGTAGTGCTATCGAACTGAGAAAGTACACCTTCGATATGCGGTTTTAATGGGCTAAGGCAAGTGCTCAGTTGGTGGTGTTCTTTAAGGGAAGACAGCCTCTCTAGCAATGCATACAGAGAGCGGTTTTGACCAACTTCTTGGAATAACTGATACAGATCGAGGACAGGGTGTTGTTGCAGCGCCGCAAGTAATTGCTTGTCTTCCATGGTGTTATCTAACCCTTCAATTCTCTGATGATGAGCTCAGATAATATCCGATTGCTTACGGGATAGATAACACTATAAGTCGAGAATTACTTTTCTTTAATCAACAAGTGATTACGGTTATCACGGCTTTTCTTGATCAGCTCGTTGCTCTCATCCATTTCATCAGACTTTGCAAGGCGATCGTAAAGCAGCACATTCACTGTCGCGGCTAAATTCATGCAGCCAACCGTTGGTACGTACACAACGTGATCCGCTCTATCTGCAACATCTTGAGAAATAGAGCCGTCTTCAGGGCCAAAGATATAGATAGCGTTTTCTGGGTGTTTAAAACGCGGCAGTGGTGTTGCACCTTCTGCTAGTTCCACACAAACGATCTTGGTTTCAGAATCAAGGTTATCCAAAAACGACTCAACACCCGTTAGTGGGATGGTGCGCGTTGCACTCTTGGTATCGGTATGGAATTTAGCCGCTTTTTCGTAGCGTTGCCCTGTGTATTTAACTTCGTCGACTTGGTAACAGCCAGCCGCGCGCATAACAGCACCAACGTTAGTCGGGCTCTTTGGGTTAGTTAAACCAATAGTCACATGGCTTTTGTTCATGAATCTTTCTCACTTAACGAATAGACATAGCAGGGTGCTACAAAGCGTCGCATTCTAACAAAGCAGCGCCGAATTCAAAAGCATCGAAGTAATCTCACTTTTTCTTTCTTAAGCCCCTAGTTGCAAGGCATCTCTCATAAAAAACCTAACCACTATCATATTTATAAAACAAAAACATTCTAGGGTAACAATTAGACAACAAGTCCATTTACATTTTTAAATCACATTAATAATGTGGTCAAAACCGCATTGAACAATTGCACAGGAAGCGCTAAATGACCCTAACCATCAAAAACCGCCTTTATATACTCTCTTTCATTCCCTTGTTACTAATGGCAATTGGGATGATGAGCGTGACTTATATGAAGAGCACCGAGCTAACCGCACAACAAGTAGAATCGACGCGTAGCAATATGATGGCGATGAAAGAAAAGGAACTCAAAGCATACCTACAAATGGCCTACTCCTCGATCAGCCCATTTTTAGATAAAGGGGCAACACTAGAAGAAGCCTTACCAACACTCAAAACTCTAGAATATGGTGAGTCTGGCTATATTTTTGGCTACGACTCTAAAGGCGTTCGAGTTGTTGTTGGTCAAAACAGTGATGGTATTGGTAAAAACTACTACGACCTTCAAGACAAAAAAGGCAACTACTTAATCCGCGACCTTATCAAGAACTCAAAGCTTGGTGAATTCACTACCTACTACTTTCCAAAACTTGGTCAATCAGAAGCTCTACCTAAGCTCAGCTATTCAATTTTCATTCCGCAGTGGGATTTAATGCTCGGCACGGGTTTCTATACCGATGATATCGACGCGGTGATTGCTGAAATGAAAGAGAGCTCAAATGTCGCACTGCAAAGCTCACTCACTGCCATCGCTATTTTCTGTGGTTTGATTGCACTTGTAGTGGCGGTTTTCGCTGTCGCCGTGAACCGCACTATCATGCAACCACTCGAACAATTTGATCGCTCGATTAGCGCTTTTGCTAGCGGTGAGGCCGATTTAACAGCTCGTATGGAACATTTCAAAGCGCCAGAGTTCACCAAGCTCAGTGAGAACTTCAATGCCTTTGTTGCCAGCCTGCAAACCATCATTCGAAGTGTTAGTGATGTTGGCCAGCAAGTCGTATCCGAGACCACCAGCATGTCTTCTCGTGCCGCACAAGTTGATGAAATTGCAACAGGTCAGCGCGAAGAAACAGAGCAAGTGGCAACCGCTATGACGGAGATGACCACGACAGCACAAGAGATCTCAAGCAATGCTAGCCAAGCAGCTGATTCAGCTAAACAGGCAGAAACTAACGCTAAAGAAGCTCAACAGATTGTCAATGCTGCTGCAAACTCGGTTGCAGGCCTTGCTAGTGAAGTATCAGAAGCGAACACCGTGGTATCAAGACTCGAAGGTGATGTACAAAATATCTCGTCTTCACTGACAGTCATTCAAGACATTGCAGAACAAACCAACTTATTGGCACTGAATGCTGCGATTGAAGCCGCACGTGCAGGTGAACAAGGGCGTGGATTTGCAGTGGTAGCCGATGAGGTTCGTAAACTAGCAAGCCGTACTCAAGAAAGTACAGGTGACATCCACAAAATGATTCAGCAGTTAAAAGCCGCTTCAGATGCCGCCGTAAAAGCCATGGATTCGAGCCAAAATCGAAGTGCTCAAACCGTGGAAGAAGCGAATGCCGCAGCCGCTGCACTGGCGAAGATCCAAGCATCGATTGATACCATCATGGACATGAACTCGTTAATTGCTACTGCGACGGAGCAACAAAATATTGTTGGGCAAGAGATCTCGCAGCGCATTGTAGTTATATCCGATCAAAGCTCGCAATCGGCATCACTCGCAAATCAAAACCGTACGGGTAGCCAAAACCTAAACACCCGCGCCAATGAGCTATACCACTTGGTGGATCGCTTCACGGTCTAGACCATTTACGTTCGATTAAATAACAAGTAAACGCGACAAAAAGTTAAAAGCTTTTTGTATCAAATGCAGTCGGGCTTCAGAATCATCATTCTGAAGCCCGATTTTTTATCTAAGGATGTTTGAATAAAAGGAATCACGCTGAGTAGAACCTAAGATCCAACTTCAGCCTTAATGCAATCTTGATTCAGCGGGCAATCTTGACACTTTGGCTTAGGGTTACAAAACTGCTGGCCATGTTCGACGAGTAAGCCATGATAATAACCGTACTTTTTTGTATCCGGAGGAATCACGTTTTCCATTAAAGCTCGAAATTTTTCATACGATTTAGGGACATCCAACCCATTGCGAATGAAGATCCTTCTCGCGTACGCATCAATCACAAAAGATGGCTTACCTATCGCATACACCAGAATCGCGTCGGCGGTTTCGCCACCAATTCCTTTGACTTCCAGTAGCTCTTTACGCAGTTGATCCTTATCCTGAGCACGAACGGCAGAAATATCGTATTGGTATTTCGCAAACCACTCAGTCACGGCCTTAAGCTTAATGGCTTTCTGATTGTAGTAGCCACTCGAACGAATCTTTTGAGCAAGCTCATCGATCTCCATATCTGCAACTGACCTTGGATTACACTTATCGCCCAAATTAGTCAGTGCTTTCTCTGCATTCTTCCAATTAGTGTTTTGAACCAAAATAGCGCCTAAAACGATCTCGTAAGGATCGTTCCTTTGCCACCATTCAAAATAGCCATAGTGCTGCTCAAGTGTATCGAACACACTGAGTATCAGTTCATTTTGGCTGACTAAATTATGATGACTTGGCGTCATAGAACTAATCCAATTGCTCAGATAGAAAATCGACTAACAAGCGAACCTTTGAAGACAGGTTACGGTTCTGCGGATAAAGTGCCCAGATCCCCTCCTTGTCGTCTCGATAATCAGACAGCACCTCAATCAACTCTCCCGAATCAAGATCTTCACTCACGTAGTACTCTGGCAACTGAACCAAGCCAATGCTCTGTTTTGCTGCATCTAGTAAAGCTAGGCCACTATTACACTTGATTCGTCCATTAACACGAACTGAGCGAGGGCGACCATTTTCTTTAAAGCGCCAATGTTCAAAGCCACCCACTAAACATTGATGGTGACTCAATTCAGAGAGCGTATGCGGCTCACCATAGCGTTCAATGTATTCAGGGCTGGCACATACATAGAGTTGGCGTTGAGAGAGCTTCTTAGCCACAAGGCTTGAGTCTTCTAAACGACCAAGACGAATCGCCACATCAACACCGGAATCAATAAGGTCGAGCTTTTGGTTAGTCAGCATTAGCTCTAACTCTACTTGTGGGTGAAGCTTTAAGAACTGGTGAAGTATCGGTGCAAGTTGGCGCTCTCCATAAGTCACGGGGGCCGTCACTTTCAACAAGCCTTTCGGTGTGGATTGCATCTGCGTGACTGCAAGCTCAGCAATTTCTAAGCCCTCAACCAGCAACTTACACTGTTGATAATAGAGTTGCCCCGCCTCTGTTAGAGAAACCTTACGAGTCGTTCGATTGAGTAGTTTCACTGCGAGGCGCTCTTCGAGGTTTGCGACTCTGCGACTGATTTGAGCCACCGACGTAGCGAGCTTCTGCGCGGCACCAGTAAAGCTTTCACGCTCTGCCACTGCAACAAACTCACTTACCCCTTCCCAATTGGCCATACCTTTACCCTATGCTGAACTTTGGTTACCCATACAGTGTATTGAAGATAGATATCAGTGTCACCTTGCTTGATATGCGCTGCGCATAAATTTTCGCCACCTACAATCGGCCAAAATCATTCCAACCAACTGCTGACATTTCTCATTATTCCTTACCGAACACTAACAAAATCGTCGTCTCCCCTGACACTCCTCCTACCACTTCATTGATATGTTGGTTCTGTACCGGAACACAGGTACTTCAACAAAGTAAGGTACTCCTATGAAAAAATTAATCATACTTGCATCAACTCTTGTACTCAGCACCACGGCGTTTGCAGCAACCAAAACAACGATTCAAGAAACAACGCTAAAATCTGATACATTTGTTACTGAAGCGGAAGCATACGATGCAGGAACAAACCTTATGGATGAGCTAAGCGCAAAGACACCTTTTGAGCTTTCTAGAGAACTGCCACAGTTCCAACAAACAACAAAATACGATTCGTTCAAGATTGATGACGCGAATATGGAAGTGAAAAAAATCACTAACATGAGCGGCGACATCCATTACCAAGCGAACGTAAAAGTTGACTACCGTTACACATACAAAGACGGTCGTAGCAGCTAACACCGAATGATTGATCAGTTCTAAAAACCGATCACGCATCCAAAAAGAAAGCCCGTACTCATTGAGTACGGGCTTTTTTGTCGTTCAGTGCTAGTTAATAGAATCCAGAACGAGCAACCATTGGCAGATCATGTTTATCAGCTTATTTTAAATAATTAAACTTCAAATTGAGAAACAAGGCTATCAAGCGCTTCACATTGCTCCGCCAATGCCATGCAAGCATTCTCAGCGCTGCTCGCCATTTCAACCATTTGCATCGTGCTTTCTGCTATGCGTTGAACATTCTTATTCACTTCTTCAGACACTTGGGACTGTTGAGAAGCCGAAGTCGCGATTTGAGTGTTCATTTCGTTCATCATACCGATAGAGTTACGAATCTCGCTCAAAGAAGACGCCGCAGTACCCGCCTGAACAATGGTTTTCTCACCGCTAACTTTGCTTTCGTTCATCACGCCAACCGCTTGCTTTGCGCCCACTTCAAGACGCTCGATCATCGATTGAATTTCACCCGTACTGTCTTGTGTTTTACTTGCTAAGGCTCTTACTTCATCCGCAACAACCGCAAAGCCACGACCTTGTTCGCCCGCACGTGCAGCTTCAATAGCCGCATTCAATGCCAATAAGTTAGTTTGCTCGGCAATACCTCGGATTACGCCTAAGATTGACGCTATATTTTTCACATCACTATCGAGTTCATGAACCACGCCACTCGCGTTTTCAATGTCATGTGCTAGACGTTCAATTGAACTCACTGTTAAGCCCAAGGTTTTATCCGCTGATTCCACTTCACGATTAGCCGTGTTGCTCGCTGAAGCCGCTTCTAATGCATTGCCACTTACCGCTTCACTGGTCGCTTGCATTTCATGAACAGCCGCAGCCACCACCTCGCTCTCTTTCTGTTGGTTCGATGAAAACTCAGCAACGCCTTGTGTTAGAGATTTGATGTTTTCCATCTCTGCACGTACAGCATTAGAGGTGATAATAACCTGCTCGATTGTCACATGGATTTTGCCAACGAATTGGTTAAATGCAGAGCTAAGACGCGCAATTTCATCACTGCCTTCTACGTTCATACGCTGAGAAAGATCGCCATCACCAGATGCAATTTCAGCCATGGCTTTTTCTACATTTTGAATCGGCTTAACTATAAAACGATTCGACAGCCACAGCGCAAAAATAGCCGCTAAGATCGCAACACCCATGCCTATTTCGATGATCATCTTGCTTGATTCAATCGACTCGTTGGCTTGCTTGCGTAACTCAATTTGCTTAGCTTCAATCAAGCTACGTACTGAACGAAGCTGTTCACGAATGATCGCAAATTCTGCATCCAAAGCTGGCGAATAGTCGATATTGTATTGGTGAGCATTCTCTGGATCAGCAAACAGCGGTTCGTGTAACGCAACCCACTTGCTCATCGCATCCACTAACTTAGTAACCTCTCCTCGTGAAGAAGGATCGAGCACTCCTGCAGAATAAAGCGTTAACACACTTTCAAAGCGAGGAACGGCTTTGTAAGCGTTGTCTTTAAACTCAAACTTTTGGTAATCAATCGCGGCTTGATCTTTTGCTAACAACAGGCCTTGAGCAGACGAAATGACTTGGTAGATATCGCGATAACCATCTTCCAGATTATCCAATACCGGCTGAACCACATTATTCAACTCGTGGTTGATAGCAGCTTGAGCGTTAGATTTGATAACGTTCAAAACCGTAACTGTAGAAAACACAATAACAATCACCATTAGCGGGATCGCAATTTTACTCTTAATAGAAAGGTTGTTGATACTCATAGGGGTTAATAACCACACAATAGATAGGGACTCCCGCATAATATACCGTACAAATATTAAGACACGCTATGAATTTGTGAAGCCTCTCTCAAAGCAAACGATGTCGCCCAATTGGTTGACGTTTACTTAACGAACAACCAACGATGCGGATACAGTACACGCGTTTTTTATGTACTTATTTGCTACTTAGGAACGCTATTACTGGAGAAGTGTGAGAAATAGCACCATAATGTACGGCTCAAAAGTAAATAGGTATAAACATGAAAATTTGTGGCGTTGAAATCAAAGGTAATGATGCAATCATTTGTCTACTTTCTCTTTCTGATGGCGTATTTAACATTCCTGATTGTCGCGTTTCAAAAGTCGCAATTGGCGATGCAAACGACACGCAAAACATGAAAGATTTTCAATTCTCTTTCGCAAAACTGATGGAAGATTACCAAGTAGATAAAGTGGTCATTCGTCAGCGCCAAACTAAAGGCAAATTTGCTGGCGGCGGCTTCGGCTTCAAACTAGAAGCAGCAATTCAGTTGATCGATGGCCTAGATGTAACGGTTGTGTCACCAGCTGACATCAAAGAAAGCCTTAAGCGCAACCCTCTTATGATGAAGTTCAAAGAGACTGGCCTTAAGCAATACCAAGAAGCACCGTTTACAACGGCATACGCTTGCTTAATGCAACGCTAATCCATAGTCGCTAAAATGCTATTGATAGAGAAAGAGCCTGTTATTACAGGCTCTTTTTTATATTCTGTTTCGGTAAGCGTTACACAACGATAACCGTAATTAAGGTGCCTAAAGCCGCTAGGCTAAACGAAATCAGAGCCATTCCACCACCTATTACGGTACCGATGACAGGAATGACGCTAGCTACTACAATAATGGGGCGCAGTAATAGAAAAAAGCCCGCCCACATAAACACAAACCCTCCCAAACGCAACGCCCAAGTCGCAAACGTGTTTTCGCTATGAGCCTTTTCAAACATCTCATCTTTAGTTTTCACACCATATTGCAGCAAACTCAATGGGCCATTTTTAGTATTCCAAGCACGAAACCCGTCCTCAATCTGCTGAGCCACAATGGAGACGACTGCAGGCTCAACAATATGAAAAGTGACCTTCATATCTCCGATATTTGGTGCATCCGGATCACTACCTATGTAGTACCCTTGTTTATCTTTAGTTACGTGACCATATACTTGCTCACCAACCAACAAGTCTGAATCAGCCTTAATTCCCACGTATCGACTCATCATACGAGAGAGCTCATACGGAAATTCGAAACCACCAAAACGCATATTCTCAGCATTATAAATTGTGGTTTTGAAAGCCACTGATTCAGGATTACGATACTGTTTTTGCTTAAAAACCGTCGAGTCTCGCAAACGTTCTGACCAAACCTTGCGATAAGTGTAAGTTGTAACTTCTTTCTCTGTCCCATCAGACAATTTTTGCATGTAAGTTCGACGAGACTCTTTCCATTGATACACCTGAACTCTTCGTTTTAAATGGATACCAACGGCTTTAATACCGAATTCGGGGTCCACCAAGGTGTCCTTTGTAGTAGCTAAACCATGAGTATGAACCAACTTCTGATTGTTGTTCCAATCACGCTGATCAGATGCAATAGAAATAGCGGCTTTCTCTCCTTGCTTAAGCACTTTTTCACGATGGTCAGAACGATGCTCATTGGCATATAGAATAAATAGAGCAAAAGAAATCAGAAATACACCAAAACCCAAATCACTAATAGAAGCCTTCACTCTTTGGCTCCAGGTTCGTTCTTTGATTACCGAATACTCTTGTCCATCACCGTCATAGCATTGTGATTCGGAATACATATCCTCATTAGTGTCAAAGCTTGGCTCTTCGCTATTGGAGCTATCATGGTCAGTCATTGGTTCCCCTAGTCATTAATGCAATACATTATTGAGTACTAGTACTCAATAATGTCAAAAAAATGCCCATATCAACATCCTAGATATGGGCACCCATTCGCATTATAGAGTATTAACACATAAGAACAAGGTTAAATAACGAACAAACTATTACTATAACTTATTGTTCATATACGAAATAAGACTACGACCTAAGGCTAGATCCACCGTATCTTGTGCTTCCACTTTACCGATATTATTCGCGAGTACACCAGTTAGACGAGTCACCGCTTTTGTAGTCGCTGCAGCAGAAACAGGTGCTAATGCATTGGTCATAATAATATGCAGGCATTCACGGAAAATCTGATTATCATTCAGCGACTGCTTCCATGAATCGAGAAAAGAATCCCTGTCAGTAAAGTCCAACAACTTAGTTGCTTGCTGGAATACTTGCCCTTCTAACGCATAGGCAAATTGCATCTTATTAGCGTAATAACGTTGTAGAGATGACTTGGTTATCCCCATTTCTTTGGCAATTCGATCATAGGTCACTGCATCCCAACCTTCTGTCAAAAACAGGTTGAGGATGCATTCATCGTACATCTTTCGCTTACGTTGTATCTCTTCAGCACTGACCCTTGCCATATGTCCTCTTGATATTAATTAGCTCGCTAGCGCTACTTTACACCGGATCTTATCCACACTGTTAACCTTTAACCTTGGTGATTAGCGCGATCTATTTAAAGCCGTTTGTTGTCGAAACTTAATCAGTTCAGGTTTCCTCACTACCAGATAAACCGCGGCGGCAGACAACGCAAAGCCCATTGCACCATAGATGTCGAACGACTCACCAAAGATAAGCCACGCTTGAATTGCAGTCGTCGGTGGAACCAAGTAAAACACAGATGCAACACTTGAAGAAGCGCCGTGCTCTACCATGTAAAGCAACAATAAGATGGCGATACACGATAGAACAATCACTAACCAAGCAAGGGTTAGCGTGAATTCGAGAGTCCAGTTCACTTGCATGGTTTCGTAACGCATAGCAAAAGGAAGGAACAATGCCGCCGATGCCAAATATTGAACCATCGCGCCACCTACCATATCTGTGCCTTTACAAAAGCGCTTCTGATACAAAGTACCGACCGTAATACCCACCAAAGAAACCAAACATAATAACGTTGCCAAGCCTTTTTGGTCGTCAGACTGCCATTCAATATTGCCCATCAATACCAAGCTAATTCCAGCAAAACCAAGCACTAAGCCCAGCCATTGTGCGAAATTAAAACGCTGTGAAGTACAGCTGATCATAATCAAGGCCGTCAGAATCGGTTGTAAGCCAACAAGTAGCGAACTCAACCCAGCGGGCATACCCATATCAATCGCAAGATAAGTGCCACCAAGGTAGAAACCATGAATCAAAATTCCGACCACACAAGCATGAAAGAATGCGCGACCACGAGGGATACGACGTTTAAGAATGGTAATTAAAACTAAGAACAGCGCCACGTTGGCCACCATCCTAAGTGAAAGCAATGTTGCGGGTTCGGCGTATTCCACGCCAAGGCGTGCGCCAACAAAGCCTGACGACCACAATATTACAAACACGAACGGAATCATTTTAATCAGCATTACAAACCTCTGGTCAACTCTTCATCAATGCTGTTACCTTAGTTGGGTACAGATAACTAAAAAATATCCGCCTTCTTAGAAGGCGGTTTTGCTTTATAACCCCCTAAAAGGGGGCGTCCGCGCTATCAGTTCTTCAATAACTGTAATTGTTGTTCATACTCTATGTCCTGCTTATCTTGGTGTCGTACATATCGCCGAATGACTTCTTCATTCACACCGACCGTATCTACAAAATACCCTCTAGCCCAAAAGTGATTTCCCCATAATTTCTTACGTATATGTGGGAATCTATTGAAAAGTCGAATTGCTGTTCGGCCTTTTAAAACTCCTAACAAACTCGATACTGATAACTTGGGAGGAATAATGACAACAAGATGAACATGATCTGGTTGAACATTTAATTCTAAAACTTCGCAGTCTTTCATATTGCACAAAATATAGATTGAACGATAAAGCTCCTTTCCTACCTTATCTTTCAAAATCTTATATCTGTACTTTGGAGTCCAAACTATATGGTATTTGCAACGCCAATAGACATGTGATGAACTTCTGTAATCGCCCATGTGGTTGTTTCCTCTTACTTGTGGTGAATAAGAGGTTACTTCTAACATGGGCACTTCTTCAGGCTATAGCCTCAAGGAACAATCACCACCGCCCTAGGCGGTGGTTTTGAGGAGCCAATAAAGATACAGATATAACACTTTAAATGGTTACAGATTAAAAATGAGCAACGAGGGAAAACAACGTGGAAGCAGAACTCAGCGGCAATAAATATCTTGCTACCGAACAACATATTAAGGCTCAGATTGATAAAGGGCTTTTTCATCCAGACGATCGCCTTCCCTCAATTCGTCAACTAAGCGAACAGCTTGGCGTGAGCAAGAACACCGTGATTCGCGCCTATCAAGAATTGGAAGCGACAGGCTGGGTGTACTCGGTTCCCAAGTCGGGTTATCGCGTCAAAGCACCGAACACCACAAGTTGGGATGCGCCCAGCCAGCCTCAAAAAGTCGACCTCTTGTCTGTCACCAAATCTGTACTCTCTCGTCCGAAAGGTCGCTTGAAGCTACTTGCTGGTTCTGCACACCCGAACATCAACAATCCTGCGATTCGTAGCTTGTACGCTGAAATCGGTCGCCATAGTCGTTTGCAAACTCAGTTGCCCGGTTATTACCAACTTCCCCCCGGCGACGAACAATTAGTAAAGCAATTGTTAAAGATCACCCATGATCTAGGTGTTCCCGCGGGATCGAAAGAGATTGCGATTACTCACGGTGCTCAACAGGCAATCAGTTTGGCTTTACGTGCACTCACCAAACCGGGTGACATCGTGGCCGTAGAGTCACCGTGTTACTTCGGTAATTTACTTTTACTCGAATCACTTGGTTTACAAGCCCTAGAAATACCAAGCAGTGTTAGTCACGGAATCGATATTCCATCACTACAGAGTGCGTTGGACAAATGGGAAGTGAAGACTCTACTTCTGACGCCAAATTTTACCAATCCAACCGGCTCACGGATGCCATTGGCTAATCGAAAGGCGTTACTGGAGATCACAGGATCTTTGCCGATTATCGAAGACGATGTATTCGGTAGCTTGGCATTCGATACACCAATCGCGAGCCTCAAAGAGCTTGATGATCAAGATAGAGTCATCTACGTCAACTCACTGTCTAAAACCTTAGACTCACGCTTGCGAATCGGTTGGTTACTGTCGGGGCGCTATCAACCCTTAGTCGAGAAGTATCTACTATGCGACAACATGGGCAGTTCCAACCTGATGCAATCAGCGGTTGGGCAATTTCTCACAACGGGCAAATACCGCAGTCATTTATCCAAGATGAAACGGCTCTATCAAACCAATCAAAAACAGTTTCAAAGCCTGTTAATACAAGCTCTGGATAGCTACCCGCACCTTGTTGGTCGCTACCATTTGTCAAAGCCGGAAGGCTCATTTCTCAACTGGATAACACTGCCAGAATCGGTCGACAGCTATGCCGTCTATCAAGATTGCTTGAAACACAAATTAGGCATCTTACCCGGCACAGTATTTGGCACACACGACCAATACAAACACTGCTTGCGTTTCACCGTAGCAAACATAGAAGAGAGCAAAGAGTGGAAAGAAGGCGTGGTGATGTTGGCTCGGATAATCGCCAAACATACGTGCTAAATATCGCTAGACCTAGCTAAACTCATAGAATTGGCGTTAACAAGCTTTGACCTTATTAACATTTTCAACAGCAAAGATTCGCTACACTCGCAGCCTTTCTATGCCTAGCGGAGTTCGACGTGGCAACTATCAAAGATGTAGCAGCACTTGCCGGAGTTTCAACAGCAACCGTTTCACGAGTAATGAACCGTACCTGCTATGTCGAACCTATCACGTTGGAGCGCGTAGAACGTGCAATCAAAGAACTCAATTACCACCGAGATGCACGTGCCACGGCTTTAGCAAGTCGAAGTAGCAACACGTTAGGCTTATTGACGGGCAACTTAGCTGACCCTTTCTTTGCGCTTGTTGCCAAGAGCGTTGAAGAAGTCGCGAGAACAAACGGATACCAGCTGGTTGTGGTGAGTGGCGGGCACAATGCTCAGCGAGAGAAAGAAGGCCTCGACTTCCTAATCAGCCAAGGCTGTGAGGCAATGGTGATTCACTCGAAAATGCTCGATGATGTGACCTTACTTCGCTACTCCTCTCAACTGCCAGCAATGGTGCTACTCAATCGCACTATTGCTCAGATATCAAATCGCTCAGTGTGGGTAGACAACAAACTCGGATCTCAAGTCTCGGTGCAACATTTGATTGCACTCGGACATCGAAAAATTGCCTATGTCTCGAGCGACCTTCCAATCCAAGATAGAACAGACCGTTTGCAAGGCTACCAAGAAGCCATGAAAGCGGCCAATATCGAAATAAAATCAAACTGGATCATCAACCAAAACTTTAGTGAATCAGGTGGTGAAGCGGCAGGTGATATCTTGGTAAACCAATGCCCAGAGGTCACAGCCGCCGTCACCTTTAATGATGTTATGGCAGCCGGATTAATGACGAGCTTACAAGATCAAGGTATCTCGGTTCCCAACGATATTTCAGTCATCGGTTTTGATGATGTTTTACTCGCTCGCTACCTTTACCCTCGGTTAACCACCATGCACAATCCTATCGACGAGATGTCGACTTATGCGGCTAACCTTGCCATTAAACTTAAAGCCGCAGGATACGCGCCTCCCAAACAACATAAATTCGAAGCGACACTGGTTGAAAGGCAGACAGTTAAGTCAATCAAGCACTAAAATGAGACAAAATGTGACCAAAATCTCATGTACACACCTCATGTAACCGCTTACATGAAAACAGTATTGAAGTCGCACTTTCGATTTCAGAGCACGCTTATTATCCATTCCGAACAAACCCTACATTCACCTGAGGACAACAAATATGAATAACTCAAAGCCTCTACCATCGTTCGGATTAGCATTAGCACCTATAGCCGTTATGTTTGCGCTGCTTGCTATTGGATACGGTGTTTTAGGACTTCGCATTGAAGTTCTGCTACTCATTTCCGCGGCTTTCACAGCATGCATTGCTTGGAAGATGGGCTACAACTGGGATGACATCATCAACGCAATTGTTGAGAAACTCGCAAAAGCGATGCCTGTTATTTTGATATTGGTTTCAGTGGGCGGCCTTATCGCGAGCTGGATGATCAGTGGCACCATCCCTTACATGGTTTACTGGGGACTTAAAGTCATCAGTGCTGAATACATACTCATTGCTGCCTTTTTTGTTACTTCTGTTGTCTCTGTATGTACTGGTACTTCTTGGGGATCTGCGGGTACCGTTGGTGTTGCACTGATGGGTGTTGCGGCAGGTTTAGATGTATCACTGGCTGCTGCTGCCGGCGCCGTTGTTTCTGGCGCATATTTTGGCGATAAGATCTCGCCTCTTTCAGACTCAACCAACTTTGCACCTGTCGTTTCAGGCACTACCTTATACGAACACATTCAACACATGCTTTACACAACGCTACCGGGCTTTGTGATTGCTTCTGTTGTCTTTTTCTTCGCAGGCCAAAGTGCCGATATCAGCACGGTTGGCGAGCCAGAAAAAGTGACTCAAATTCTTGCTGGGCTAGATAGCCTTTATAACTTCAACATTCTTCTGATTATCCCACCAGTAATGATTCTTTGGGGTGCATTAACCAAAAAGCCTGTTCTGCCACTGATGCTAGGTGCGTCTGCCCTTGCGATTGTATTAGGTATGGTTCTACAAGGTTTCTCTCTACAACAAGGTTTCCAAGCTTATGTCGACGGCTTCAATGTCGCTCTGTTTGAAGCGAAAGGTACAGCGATTGACGGCCTAATCCCTGATGTATCTAAGCTGCTAAACCGTGGTGGTTTGTTCTCAATGATGAGCACCATCCTATTGGTTTTCTGTGCGTTCTCTTTTGCAGGTGTTTTAAGCCTAACCGGTGCATTGAATGTGGTACTAGGTCGTTTCTTACATATGATTCACTCAACAGGACAGCTTATCGCATCAACAGTGATCGCGACGATTACCGTAGTTTTCACGACATCAGATGGCAAACTCGCACTTCTTATTCCAGGTGAATTGTTCCAAAACGCTTACCGTAAAATGGGGCTAGATACTAAAAACCTATCAAGAACCATCGAAGACGCAGGCACGATTATTGAGCCACTGGTTCCTTGGACAGCTGCGGGTATTTACATGGCAAGCACACTAGGTGTAGCGACGCTAGATTACCTACCTTGGGCAATCCAATGTTACACCGGTGTCGTTTTCGCTCTGATTTATGGCTTCACTGGGTTTGGTATTGCACGTGCAAAACCAGAACAGTCAGAAGACTCCGCAGAAACTTCTCTAGCTCACAGCACTAAGTAAGGCTCACATCCTATGAATTCTTTCGACAATACGATTAACCGCCGAAATACAGGGTCGGTAAAGTGGGACTTTATGGAGCAGAAGCTAGGATTGGAAGGATCTGACTTGCTGCCAATGTGGGTATCAGACTACGATTTCCAAGCTCCTCAGCAAGTGCTCGACCGTTTAGCTCAAGATATCGCTCATGGTATTTTTGGGTACTCAGAACGTCAGGATGACTATTACCAAGTTGTGATTGATTGGTTTAAAAACCAACATAACACTGAAATAAAAAAAGAGTGGATAACCACGATACATGGTGTGTTACCGGGTATCGCAATGGCGCTGCAAATGCTCACTCAAGAGAATGACCAGATCGTTATTCAAAGCCCAGGCTACGGTTCATTTCGTAAGATCATCGAACTAAATGACCGCAGAGTTTTGAACAACCCGTTGATTGAATCTGATGGTCACTACCAGCTTGATTTTGCTCACTTGGAAGACTGCTTTGCCAGTGGTGCAAAGGCATTGATCTTCTGTAATCCTCACAACCCAACAGGCAGAGCATGGAACGAGCAAGAGATAACGCAAGTTGCAGAGCTGTGTAGAAAACACGATGTATGGCTGATCAGTGATGAAATTTGGAGTGACCTAACGCTAACACCTAATGTATTCCATTCGACGTTAAGCTTGCCAAGTTCGCTAACCGACAAACTTATTGTGGCGACCGCGGCCAGTAAAACGTTTGGTTTGTCATCATTAAGAATCTCAAACTTCATCATTCCAAATTCGGAGTTGAAGGAGCAGTTTGTTCGCCGTTTGGATGCGCATGGCATGGATTGCTTCAACAGCCTATCCATGTCTGCGGCGACCACGGCGTATCAAGAGTGTGAAACTTGGTTGATGGGCTTAAAACACTATCTGCAAGACAACATCGAAACGCTGCATGGATTCTTGAAAGCAGAACTACCTCATATTCGTTTCACTAAACCCGAAGCGACGTATCTTGCATGGCTAAATTGCCGTGCAATGAAACTAAGCGATGCAGAGCTTGAGCAACAACTCATTGCAGCCGGTATTGTACCGAGTATGGGTTGTGCCTTTGGCGAAGAAGGTTCAGGGTTTATTCGATTGAATCTAGGGTGCCCTGCAGAAGTATTAGCAGACGCTTTGGTACGACTAAAAGTAGCATTAGCTGTAGATAAGTAAGTAACTAGAAAACGTCATCCACTCCAAACAACAAAGCCCCACTCAACTGAGCGGGGCTTTCATCATTCTTACTATTTACTTATTTAAAGGTAAATTAACCTTGCCAAGCAAACTGTTCGAACACCTTGTCTACTGGCGTTTCAGCAACACGGTTTACATAGTTACTGATCACTTTCTGAGACAGGCCAAGAATCACTTCTAACACTTGTTGTTGACCATAACCCGCCTCAAAGAATGCTGTCATTTCACTTTCAGACACATTGCCACGTTTACGAACCATGCTTAGCGTGAAGTCGTGCAGTGCTTGCAACTTCTCAGTTGGCATGGCTGTGCGATTACGCAGTGCTTCAGTGATCGCAGGATCAACCTTCATTGAGTGCGCAATGCCAGTGTGTGCAGGTACGCAGTAGTGACACTCATGTTCAACGTTAATGGTTTGCCAAACAACGGTAAGCTCCTCGGCATCAAAAGATGAGTCACTAAACGCCTGATGAAGCTGAGTGTAAGCCTTAAGTGTGTTTGGAGATTCAGCCAACACACCGAAAAGACCCGGTACTCTGCCCATCTGCTTTTTAGCACCTTCAAGAATAGGTTGGCTTTTCTCTGGCGCTGATTCTACTGAATGAATTTTGAAGTTGCTCATTGTTTTATCCCTAGCAATTTATGATTCTAAAGTTATTCAATCACGGAGCAATTAATGACTGTTCTCCGTTGGTGTGAAAACAATATAGATCAAACTAGAACGATCGTTCAAGTGTTATTTTGAACAATCGTTCAAACTTCAGATTAGAACCTTTCTAATATCTTTTGCTCATAACAAAAAAGCCCAACAGGCAACACCTGATGGGCTTTCTCGATTTCTCAATTTTTATTGCAAGCGGTTACCAGTATTCTGCGTAAGCCAAACCTTCAACACAACTCGACTGTTGACTCGCCACTTTAATCTCACTGCCAATCAATGATTGAGCTAGCCAACCATGTGGGTAGCTCAACTCAAATGGCGCTGGGATTTGTTCGACAGTGATTGGTTCAAAGCCGACTTTTGAATAGTAGCTAGGATCACCATACGTCACTGCAAGCTCAACACCTTGCTCTTTTAGAGTCTGTAAGCCGAAGTTAATCAGCTGTTGGCCAATACCGCGCTTTTGAACCTGAGTGCTCACCGCGACTGGTGAGAGCAAATACGCCTTGGTTTCATCGTTAAATGAAAGCGGAGTAAAAATAATCGCACCCACAATCGTGCTGTCAGATTCAATAGAATCATCTTCCGCAACAAAGCAAAGTAGCTCTGTTGGATCTGTGGTCGTTAAAAGATCGTTCGCAAGCTTACCTACTGTTTTACCCTCGTTCTCGCCTTCTGAATCGGTAAAGGTTTGAGTAAAAAGTTGAGTGATCGCTTCGATCTCGCTTGAATCATGTTGTCTAAATTTCATAGTGTTCTTCACTTACTGTACTTTCTTCAACACAAAAAAGTGATAATCAAAATCACGCTTAGCTGAGCCTTGAGAACCTTCGAAAGATTCGCTCTTAAGCCTGCTGTTATTGAAGAATTGTTTAATTTCATTGTCGCAATCTGCGAGCGCTTTTGAGTTTGGCACCGTCGCTTTCAAAGACTCGACTTGCTTTTGCAAAGGCTGATAATAGGCAAGCCAGCCTTCATCGCTCATCGTAAAGTCACCCAAAATTTGGTAACCCGCTGCCTTCGCATGCTTGATACGCTCAGCGACCGTGGTCATATCTGGGTACTCTTTCTGCCAGAACGCTTTGATTGATTCACTTGGCTTCTCGGTGTTCCAGACCAAATCATTCATAACCAAGATGCCATCATCGGTAAGTAGCTTCCGCCACTGCTTAAGTGCCTTCTGGACACCCATAATGTAAGCGCTACCTTCTGACCAGATTAGGTCGAACGACTTAGCTTCAAACGGTAAATCGATCATGCTTGCGCACACGGTTTGAACATTACTTTCTAAGCCAGATGCTTGCGCTTGCTGAGTTAGAATATCCAAACTCGGTTGATCATTGTCGACCGCAATAATGTGTACATCAGTTTGGTGCTTTTTGATGGCTTTCGCTAACACATTGGTTGCGATGCCTTTACCACAACCAATCTCGAGTACGCGCTTAGGTGAAATCGGAACTTGTGCTAATGCTGCTAAGGTATCTTCAGCCGTTCCCGGCCCTAATCGTTCTAACCCTTCGAAGATAGCGCCAAAATCCGCCATGTATTGATCATGTTCATTCATGTCTTTCGATAACCACTTCAATCGCAGCGCTTGTTTCTCATCAAAACCCTGCTTAATTAACCAATCGAGGTGTGCATCTGGCGCAAGCTTATCCATCGACTCATGCCACTCTTCTAGACCACCTTCGCCCAGCATTGCGGCTAATAGATCTCGTGAACGCTGCTTTTGTATTAGCTCTTCATCCAACTGCTTAAGGCGATTTTCCAACAGGCTGCGTTCTATCTTGGCATCTAAACAGGCTTGGCACTCTTTGAGTGTTAAACCGCCCGCTTGCAGTTGTTGTAACAACCGAACACGTTGCAGATCCTTTTCAGAATACAGACGATAACCATTACTCTGGCGTTGAGCTTCAATCAAACCTAGCTTGCCGTAATACAACAATGTCGAGCGACTCAGCCCAACTAAATCGGCCAGTTCAGAGATACGATACATGCACTTCCCCTCTCATTTCGGTAGCAAAGATAAACTATGAAGCTGTAGTCAGGTCAACGGCCCATTAAACATTTTTCTTATCCTGTCCTTGTTGAGCTTCAAATTGGTAAAGCTCTCTGAGCGTGTCTTTTAACCATAGAACGATGGGGTTGTAAGCATTGCGTTTGTGCCAAATCATGGTGAACGGGATCAGTAGCTTTTTGATATGTTCTTCATCTAAAGGGATAGGTAAACAGGTAAGATTAGGGTGAAGTTGTTCTACGTAACGTCGACAGTAATTCGGCGCAACAGTAGTCATGGTGTGGTTTGACTGAGCTGTCATAAATAATGACTGCTCGAAGCCAGCTAAAGTCAGTACGATATTTCGGTCTAGTTGTAGGTCAGTAAGCACTTCATCTAATGCCCATGTTTCGCTTTTCTCCCACACAATATTGATGTGAGGGTATTTAAGGAAAGCCTCAAGATTCCACTCTTCTTGTAGCGCTGGATGGTCTTTTCTTAGATACACGACTGGTAAGTCGTGGAACAGAACTTCAAAATCGATGAAATATGGCAGAGCGTCTAGAGATTCTTTCGAACGCGGGTGGCTTTCTCGCCCAGAAAACCCAATGTCAGATTCCCCACGAACAATGGCATCAATCGAGTCATAATCCCAATTACGCATTTTGATTTTTGCGTCTGGGTAGCGTTGATACACGCTTTGCGTCAGCTCATTGAGCATAATTAGCGACAGAGGAGATTCTGCCTCGAGATTCAAACGCAGATCTTTTGGGGCATCGTCGCCACGAGTCGTCAATATTTGGCTACCGATCTGCAACCAATCTTGAAGATCTTTTACCATGCTCAGCGCAAGTGGTGTTGGCGTTAAACCTCTTGGTGTCTTTACAAATAAAGGATCATCAAACCAGTCTCGAAGTTTAGTAAGTGATTTGCTCACCGTTGAAGGCGTGACGTTGAGCTTTTTGGCAGCTTTCGAAACACTCTTCTCTTGCAACAGCAATTGCAGAGTGAACAACAGGTTCAGATCAAGACGGGCTAGTGGCTTCTTCATAATCACTTTTAACTTGGCAAGGACCTACCCATAGTATTAGAGCAATACTGATAACTCCACCAGCAGCCAATATAAATACCAACATATTCAATGCACTTAGCCCGATAACGCCCATCAACCAGATAAACAATGCCGACGTGCACACCTGAGAAACGCCCAGTATCGAACTTGCCACGCCTGCTCTTTGTGAATAGCAACTCAACGCTTGGCTCATCGCAACACCAAAACCTAACGAGAAACCACCACACACAAAAGCAAAGCCTAGCAGGGTTACATAATGGCCTAATCCGCCATAAATCGACGCAAACAACAAAATGGCCGCCATAACGAAGCACGCTTGTGAAGTCAGCATGAGGTTCTTTTGTTTAAACACATTCAAAGCAAACGGAGCAGAGAAGGAAACCAACATGCTCACCAAAGCGGTGAGTGCCATGGTGTAAGAATACTGACCTCGGTCGAAGCCAAGCTCTGTCATGATCAGCATTGGAGACACATTCACGTAAGTCAAAATCGCCGTCACACCTAAGCTGGTCATAATCACACGGCTTATAAACAGCGGGTCTTTGAACGTTTCGGTTGAAGTTGATTGAGATGTCTCAGGTAAGGAAGCTTTTACTAACACCGACTCTGTAGCCTTAGGTTTAGTCTCTTTTAACACGAGCACCGACAACACACACACCACCACTCCCATGCTAGCCATTGTCGTGAACAAACTCGGCCACGGGTAAACCGTCATTATTAAGTGGCCAATCACAGGCGCAAGTACTGGTACGATGCAGGTAATACCATTCATCATCGACAACACCTTAGCGCGTTTTTGATCGTCTAACACATCTCGCAATATGGCGAATGCCACCACGTAACAAGACCCCGCGCCAACACCTTGGAAAAAACGCACCGCAAGAAACGGCTCCGCACTGGTCACGATTCCGCCTAACATCGAAGAGATCGCAAAGACAATTGCACCGAAAATCGCGACAGGTTTTCTGCCTACACTGTCGGCAAATTTACCCGCAAACAACATCGTAGTTGCCATGCCCGCGAGATAGATGGAGAACGCGACATGAAGCTGCGCCTCAGAGGCATTTAAGTCCGCTGCGATTTGAGGTAAGCCAACCAGATACAAATCAATGGCTGTTGGATACAAGAGAACGAGCGCAAAACTACAAAACAGAAAACGATACATAACACCCCCACATAATTGGTGTGAGGATAATAAGAGCGAAACGCCAAACTACCGAGTGGCATCTACGACAACGGATCTTTCCATTTACGACAAACCATTAGTATGTGGAAAAGGCGATAGACAAGAATTAACGAAATAAGCAAGGTTTTGACTCAATTCGGATGAAATTAAGACACCGATTTATCAGCTATAAACCGCAGACCATTAAGCAGCGAACAATTTCCAAAAGTTATCAGAACGATAAATAAAATCACCACATGAATACTTAAATTGACCACTCATATCCACAATAAATCCATACTTAAATTTTTTAGAAAAATTCAAAAATTATTAGAATTTAACCCCTAACTTTGCTGAGTAATTTGTTAGTCTTGGCAACAAATATTTACAATCCAACTAAAAATTAATTGGATACCTCGAGGTTGTTTTCTTGAATATGAAATTATTCGGCAGTTCTTTGATTCTTTCAGGAACTGCATTAGGGGCTGGTATGCTTGCCATTCCCATGGTGTTGGCCCAATTTGGCTTCATGATCAGCTCAGTGCTGATGCTACTTATCTTTATCGGCACCACTTACTCTGCACTCCTACTGGCAGAAGCGTGTACCAAAACTAAAGACAACAGTGGCATGAGCAGTGTTGCTTACCTAACTCTAGGCAGCAAAGGTAAACACTTTATCAATGCACTCTTTTACCTGCTGCTGGTCTGCATGCTGATCGCTTATATCTTGGGTGTTGGCGACATCATTCAT
The DNA here is from genome assembly GCF_030409755.1 of Vibrio lentus. Classification (NCBI taxonomy): domain Bacteria; kingdom Pseudomonadati; phylum Pseudomonadota; class Gammaproteobacteria; order Vibrionales; family Vibrionaceae; genus Vibrio; species Vibrio lentus. Next base: position 1,630,044 of record NZ_JAUFQE010000001.1, on the reverse strand, counting down.
AAGCTATTGCTCGATGTGGGAATAGACATCTCTGCATCCGTTGCTTATACCGTTTTCAGCCTATTGATGGGTGTGATTGTGGTGGCGGGTAAATCGTATATCGACAAATTGAATCGCGGTTTATTCATCATGATGGTGGTGATGCTGTTTATCGTTATCGCCTCTTTATTTAGCAATATTCGCCTTGATTACCTGACTCAAGCCAGCAAATACACGGCTAATGATGTAGTACAGTACAGCGCAGTTATCTTTACCAGTTTTGCCTCTATGGTAGTTATCCCGTCACTGGTTATCTACAACCGAGAAGCGACTCAAAAACAGATCCGCAATATGATTCTGCTGGGCTCGGTGATTCCACTAATCTGCTACCTAACTTGGTTGTTTGCGATTATCGGTAACCTTGGCACAGACGCTATCAGCCAGTTCCATAACATTTCAGAACTGATCTCAGCGTTTAGCGGCCAATCTTCTTGGTTGAAAGTCGTGATTGCGCTGTTCTCAGCATTGGCACTGGTAACCTCTTTCCTTGGTGTGTCCATGGCGCTGTATGACCAAAACAAAGACGCTGTTACCAATAACAAACTATTGGCTTACGCTCTAACCTTTGTTTTGCCTTTGGTACTCGCTGAACTGTTCGCAAGCCAGTTCGTGAGCATGCTAGATTATGCGGGCATGGTATTGGTGTTCTTAGCTATCTGGGGGCCTCTGGCGATGGTAGTTAAGGTTCGTAGACCTGATTTCCCTCACCTACAAACCGAAGGCAGCTACACAGCAGCTGGTGGCGATACGGCATTGATGGCAACATTCGGTTTTGGCGCGTTGATTTTTATCTCTTGGTTTATGGGGTAGAGCCCAATTGAATAGACTATCTGTTGCCATTTAGAAGGCAGCAGATACAAGAAGCCCGTTAGTCCGATTATTACCAGCCGGACTAACGGGCTTTTTTACTTTCTGATTACCATGGCCAAAACTAAAAGTGCTTACTTGGTCAAATTGCCAAGCAACTGCTCACACTGTGCTTTTAGCGATTTAAGCTCATCTTCATTCATCTTAGAAAGACAAAGCATTTCTACTGGCACGGTTTGCGCTTGCTCTTTGAGCTCTACCCCTGCAGGCGTCAGTGTAATAACTCGTACTCGTTCATCTTCAGCACTGCGAGTTCTAAGCACGTAACCTTTCGTTTCCAAGCGCTTGAGTAAAGGCGTCAACGTACCTGAATCCAAATGCGTTTTTGCGCCTAGGGCTTTGACATTTATCTCTTTTTCGTCCCACAGCACCATCATCACAATGTACTGCAAGTAAGTAAGGTCAAGCGCGTTCAGTAAAGGTTGATACGCTCTACTCATTGCATTCGATGCACTATACAGCGCAAAACACACCTGATTATCCAGTTTTAGATAGTCATCTTGGTCGCTCATGATCACCTCACCAATAAATTAAATTGTGCACAATATACTTGCGCGCTCGAATTTTATCAATTAAGCTAGCTTTAAAATTAAATTGCACGCAATATAGTTTCGCACAATTCAAATAAGGACTAAGACAATGACAACACTCTACACAACTTCTGCTACAGCTACTGCAGGTCGTAACGGCCAAGTTTCTACTGATGACAACCTGCTTTCAGTAGCGTTGAGCTACCCTAAAGAAATGGGCGGAACAGGTGAAGCGACAAACCCTGAGCAACTGTTTGCTGCGGGTTACTCTGCGTGTTTCTCAAATGCTCTACTTCATGTAGCTAAAGAGATGAAAATCAAAATCGCATCGGCGCCAACGACTGCAACAGTCGGTATCGGACCAAATGAAAACGGCGGCTTTGCTTTAACTGTTGCTCTATCGATTGAACTGGATCTAGAGCAAGAACAAGCTGTGACGCTTGTGAAAACGGCGCACCAAGTTTGCCCTTACTCAAATGCTGTTCGCGGTAACATAGATGTGAAATTGTCGATTAACGGACAAGCGCTTTAGTCTCAAAGTTAAACCAGAAAGATACGCTTATAGAGATGTCAGTATACGTCTAAAATTGAGCCTTATTCCTAAGTTACTTTGCTTTGAGCGAGTAACTTAGGAATTGTTCATAGGCAAATAGCGAACAAGCTTTACCAAAAAAATCGATACTCAAATACCGTAACGCCAGATTGGCAGACACGAAAATAGATATCGATATATTGCGATATCTTAGTTTCAAGGGTATATTTCACTTAAATCAGAAATAGCAGTCAAACACCATGTCAGACGTGAACGAAATTTTAAAATCCATCAACAACCCTGTACGCCGAGATATTCTTCATTGGCTTAAGTCGCCTCAAGAGCACTTTAACCTAGAGAAACAACTCGTTGATACTGATGTTGAGGGGGTATGCGTTAGCATTATTCAGGAGAAGAGTGGCTTATCTCAATCTACTGTTTCTTCTTACCTCTCGAACCTACAGCGTGCAAAGTTAGTGACATCAAAACGCATTGGCTCGTGGACTTACTACAAGCGTAATGACGAATACATCGAGAAATTCCTAAAAGCGCTGTCTGATTCCCTATAGTTGAAAAGAACAAAAATCAACAGAACAACAGTTAGATAGCACGATGAAAACTGGATGGATTCACGCCATCCTTTATGACGAATATCATTTATTAAAAATTAACATATCGAGATTTTTAGATATCTAGTTATCGAGCTATTTAATAATAATGATGATGATGCAGATACTAAAAATGCAGCGGAGCCGACAAACATGAGCAAGTCCATTCAATCCTTTGACCCAAGTAACGGTGAACTCCTTGGCGAGGTAAACCAAACTTCAGCTGAAGAAGTCACTCAAACCATTCACAAAGCAAAAGCTGCGCAAAAAGCATGGCGTCAACTCTCAATGAACGAGCGAGTGCGGATCATTCTCAAAGCCTATCAACAACTTGATAAGTACGAAGAATCCCTCTCACAGTTACTTGCTCGTGAAATGGGTAAAGACATTCGTCGCGCGACCGGAGAAGCAACCGGTGCAATCTACATGGGTCAGCACTATGCAGAGGATGCTCAACGTGCACTCAACACACGAAAATTGTCCGGTTCAACAGAACTTCAATACCGCCCACTAGGTGTTGTCGGAGTTATATCTCCTTGGAACTACCCTGTGATGATGGCAAACAACCTCATTGTGCCAGCTCTGGTCGCGGGCAATAGCGTGATTCTAAAACCTTCAGAAGAGACACCTCTCATCGCTGAAGCATTCTTTGGTGAACTGCAAAAGCACTTACCAGAGAATGTCTTGACTGTGATGCAAGGCGATAGTGAAACAGGCAAAGCATTAGTTGAAGGCGACATCCAAATGATCGCGTTCACTGGCTCAAAAGCAACAGGCCAAGACATCATGAGACGTGCCGCGAGCAAGGTAAAACGCTTGGTCATGGAGTTAGGTGGCAAAGACCCAATGATTGTAATGCGTGATGCCAACCTAGAACAGGCCGCTCGCTTTGCCGTCGCGGGCAGCTTTGAGAACTCAGGGCAAATGTGTACTTCGATTGAACGTATTTATGTTGATGATCGTATCGCAGAAAAATTTGAACAACGTGTCACCGAGATCGCCAACATGTACCAGATTGGCCCGTGGGATATGCCGAACGTCAATATCGGACCAATCATCAACGCGACACAACACGCTAAGATTGTCGACCAGCTAGAAGACGCGCAACAGAAAGGAGCCACTTTTCTTTTAGGCAGTTCTGAGCAGCCCGAGCGTTATATCCGCCCTACGGTTATCACCGGAATGACAGCAGAAATGAAGCTGGAAACAGAAGAAACCTTTGGTCCGGTTGTTGCTATCAGTCGTTACTCAAACATTGATGATGCGATTGAGCGCGCTAATGACAGCGAGTACGGGTTGGGTGCCGTGGTATTCGGAAACCAAGGCGTCAATGACGTTGCTGACGAACTTGATGCTGGCATGGTTGGCATTAATCAAGGACAAGGCGGCAGTGGTGATGCTCCATGGGTGGGTGCGAAACAGAGTGGCCTTGGTTACCACGGCTCGGTTGACGGACACCGTCAGTTTGCACAAGTAAAAGTGGTTTCAAGATAGAGGTTGATGATGAATAACAAAGAAAATTTTTATGTCGTTCGACGCGAGTCTGGTACTCAGCGCAGTGACCTTCCCGTTTGGGCACCAAAGTCCGCAAACCCATTTGCACTTGATAAGAACGTTAACGCGGTATCACGCGCTGAAGTAAACAATGTACCGGGAGCTTTTCAGTTACTCGATGTGCTACTCCCTGAAGAAGTTCAGCGCATACTAGATGGAGCCAATCAACTTGGCTTTACGGAAGATGCGGCCGTTTCTCTACCAAGAGAAGTTCGCCACAATCAGAATCTCAACTTGATCGCAGATACTGAAACGCTCGACGTAATTTGGAAGCGTTGCCAAGATCATTTCGTCGATAAGTACAATCACTTTGCTGGTGTAAAGCCTTTGGGTATTAACGGTCGTTTTCGCTTCTATCGTTACGATGAAGGGGATTTCTTTAAGATGCACACTGATGGGTCGTGGCCCGGCAGTCAGGTGGTTAATGAACAGCTAGTCGATGACGCGTATGGTGACCGTTGGAGCATGTATACCTTCTTGATTCTATTGAGTGATGACTTCGTTGGTGGCGAAACCCAATTTATGGTTAACCGTAATGACCCGAGTAAGCCTGCTCGTCGTCAAGGGCATCATCAGGAGAACGCGAATATAGAATCGGTTAGAACACCAAGCGGCAGCGTGCTTTGTTTTCCTCACGGTACGCACCCCGCCCATTGTATTCACGGTTCTGCGCCGATACTTTCTGGGACGAAATACATTATTCGCACAGACGTACTATTCGAGCTCTAAGCGATTCTACTGATCGTTTCACTCCAAAAAAATGTCCCGCACTAGGCGGGACATTTTTATATAAGATAGAAAACTTCTAACTCAGGAATGTTAACTCTTAAACGTATTCGAGAGCTCTTTCAGCGATGTTGCCAATTCAGCTTGTTCTTTCGCTGTCGCCGCAATTTGCGTTGCACCGGTCGTAGACTCTGTCGACTTCTGCTCGACCGCCATAACGTTTTGAGCAATGTCTTGAGTGACCACGGCTTGCTCTTCCGTTGCAGTTGCGATCTGCTCTGTCATGCTGAATATCTCGCTCACCGCACCTGAAATATCTTGCAGCGTCTGCTCTACTCCTCGTGAATCTTCAACCGCTCTTGAAGACATCTTCTTGCTGTTATCAATCACATTGAACGCGGTTTGCACGTCTGATTGTAAAGAGCTAATGAAGCCTTCAATTTCCAAAGTAGACTCTTGAGTACGTTGTGCCAGAGTACGAACTTCATCGGCAACGACGGCAAAACCACGACCTTGTTCACCTGCACGAGCCGCTTCGATCGCCGCATTCAATGCCAACAAGTTGGTTTGGTCGGCAACCGACTTAATCACATCAATCACACTGTTAATGTTATTGCTGCTTTCGTGTAAATGAGTGATTTTCTCGGCAAGGCCGTTAATCTCAGATGCTAAAGTTTCAATCGATTGGTAAGAGTGCAGAACGGTATTCAAGCCGGCTTGTGATTGCTCATCAGCCAACTTAGCTGAACTTGCTGTTTGCTGTGTTTTAGCCGCGACTTCGCTCACCGTTGCCGATAGCTCTTCTGTTGCCGTAGCAATCAAGCCGATTTGGTCTTGTTGCTCAACCAAGGTATTAGAGTTGTATTGGCAAGTTTGCGCCGTCTCTTCTGCTGCTGAAGCCAGTGTCAGGCTAGATTGAGATAAGCTATCAATAACCCCAGAGAACTTCTCTAGTGTTTCATTAAGCGATGAAGATATCTGACCCAATTCGCTGTTGCCTGCATAAGTCGCACGAACGGTTAAGTCATTGTCATTACGAACTTTAGATAGCACTCGCGTTAGATCTTTAACTCGTGTCGTTAGGTCAGTGATCGCTTTAAAGCTCACAAACGTGGCGAACAGGGTGATCACCACAAACATCACAATGCTGGCCATCATCGCTGATTGAGCGTCCTGAGTTTTTTGCTCAGTCAAAGCAATCAATGAGTCCGCAAGTTGATTCTCTGTTTTCTTTAACTGAACAATTCGAGCCGTTGATTGAGAGAACCAGTAAACAGGGTCAACATCAAAACCACTCATTTTCGATTCAGCGAGATCACGAAGTTTTTCCACTTCTGCCACCGAGCGATCATTCAGTTGCTGTTTAAAGAAATCAACGTTGGCTTGGTTACTAAGCACTTCAAAGTTGGCGAAATACGTATCTTGCTCGGTTACCAAAGAGATGAATTTCACCAACATACCTGGGCCAAACTCATTTTTGGAAAAGGTATTGTTTAACACTGCACGTTCGATACCTGCGCGTTCCTTTCCTTGCAAGAAGTTGTAGTAAGCGATGGTTTCTGTGGTGATGGCGGCATCAGAACTCAGCTCTGCAATAAGTGCAGAGACACTGAGCAGCTTGGCGTTAAGTTTTGTGTAATAGCCCAGCGCTTCAGAAAGCGGAATCGATTGAGAATCCACTCGATTACGAATAGAAGTGATTTGATTTAAGCTTTGGCTTATTTCATTATTCAAGCGATTGATCTGAGGTAGATCGATCTCAGCAGACTGCCAGTATTCTGTTCTCTGAGTGCGTCTTTTGTCTGCGCTAACTCGTTGTGAGCTCAATTCACTCACAAACTTTGTACCCTGTGAGCCAATAAAGCCAGCCGTCATACCACGTTCTTTTTGCAACTCATGCACAAGTTCACTGTACACAACCGACAAACGCGTAAGTTGGTTTAATGACGACATTTCACTGGTGGTTTCTACGCCTTTCGAAATCGCAGAAACACTAAGCCATAGAAAACCTAAGATCGGTAAAATAAGCAAAGCGATGATTTTTTGCTTAAAAGACATATCGGTTAAATTCATTATTATTTCCCTAGCAGCTAACAAGTCTCTCTCAGCCATCGAACTAGGCACACTTCTAGTGGGCGCGCCTTAGTGGTGACTGGATAATTATTCAACTTAATCAATGGAGTTCAATTACCGAGCCACACAGATCGGTAGCCGGTGAAAATAACATTTAACCTTATAAAATACATTGGATTATCGACAAAACTGTTAGCTAACCGACTTAACTGTGCGAAAAGTACGTGCAACAACATTTTATTGACGTAAGCGTCTGAAAATTGACATCTTTTTTATAATCCCAAAGGGGTAGTCTTGCACCAATTATGTGCTCACGGCTAGCAACATATTCGTCAATGATTGTTCGTTCAGCGCAGAAATAGTATCTATTTCTGCGTTAACTGGCTGTCTATTCCTTGCTAACGATCTGTCTACTCTATACGGACTAACTATCTACTCCTTACTCACTAAATATGTATAATGCCGAGCTTGTGAAATTGAGGCTCGCAGCAAATATGCGCCAACAACTGAGAGGTATTTTATGAATTGTCCCGCTTGCGAAGAGCAAATCGGTTGGGAATGGGTTGAAGAGGCAGCAATTGAACCGAATGAAGAATTCGATTGCCCAGAGTGTGAAGAAACCTTGATGTATACCATCGATGAAGGCACCTATTATGGCGCGCAACACAAGACCGTAGAAGTGGTCGACGCGTAAATTACAGCCTTGTAGCGACACACTGGTCGCTTTGTTTCAAATACTTAGCAAATAACTAAACTGAGCAGCTTATTTTCTTGCTGGCTCTTCTTTACTAGAACGAACGTTCAGCATAAAATATTAAACATATGTTCAGACCAATGAAGTAGATGTTATGGCCAAAACCGCAAAGTTCGATAGACAAGATGTTGTAGACAGAGCCACCAACCTGTATTGGGAAAAAGGCTTTCACGCGACTTCTATGCGCAACTTACAGGACGTAATTGATATGCGTCCGGGCAGTATCTACGCGACTTTTGGTAGCAAAGAAGGTTTGTTTAAAGAGACATTGGCTCGCTATACCGAACTCGGCATTCTCAATTTGAACCGCTTCCGAAGTGAGACAGGCTCTCCGATTAAAGCGCTTGAAAGCTTTATCAAACGCGCGGTGGTTGAATCTAAACAGAGTGCGCCCAACGGCATGTGTATGCTGGCTAAAACCGTAGCTGAACTGACGGATGAACACGCGGAATTGTTGGGCGAAGCAAAGAAATCACTCAAAATCATGGAAGGCGAGTTCGCCAAACTGATTGCCGAAGCGCAAGATTTAGATGAGGTAAGTAAAGATCGAGAACCCGCAAAACTTGCTCGCCACGTTCAAGTTCAAATTGCAGGGCTACGCACTTATGCAAAAACCTGCGATGACACAGAACTACTCAACTCAATGGTTGAAGACATCTTCAAGTACCACCCTTTTTAGCAGCTGAGCTTATATAAGCTCAAACCTACAAAAAGACGCCCAAGTATTATTACCAATACTTGGGCGTCTTTTTATTTATCGCTTTTGAGCCAATCTTAAAGCCGATTGCTTTTATACTTTCCTCATAATCAACGCCTGCGCATTGAGCATGGCTTCTTTGGTGCTGACATCTAAGGTTTTGACGTTCGCAAAACGTTCTACTTCTTTAATCGCCACGTCGTGAGCGAAGATCACCAACCTCGCCCGTTCAATATCTTTTTGTGTGATGCGATTGCCAATCCCGCTGGCGCCCTGCGTTTCAACTTTTATTCTGACCCCGAGATGATGAGCAGCCTTTTCCAAAGACTTAGCCGCAAGAAACGTATGTGCAACACCAGATGGACAAGAAGTAACAGCCAGCACATCAGCCAACCCTTCTTCCGTGACTGAACCACCTGTTGTTCGATTCAATCGCGACTCGTCTTCAACGACATTCTTTTTCAGCAGTATCACAATAAAGGCTGTTGTCAGCGCGCCCGCTAATGTTCCGACAATATAGCCAATTTTGCCATCAACCACTGGCAATATGATCCAACCGCCCCATGGTGCATGGTTGATAACATGGAACATAAAGCCAACCACATTACCGACAATGCCACCAGCAACAACCGCGGGCAGAACACGTGCAGGATCAGCCGCTGCAAATGGGATTGCACCTTCACTGATGCCGATCATTCCCATAATACCCGCTGCTTTTCCGGCTTCGCGTTCGTCTCGTTTGAATTTCTTAGGTGATATGAAAGTGGCAAGAGCCATGCCTAATGGTGGCGTACAAATGGCAATACCGACGCCCCCCATCAGCCAAGGTTGAGTGTTCACCTGCGTTTGAGCAAACAGCGTCGCCACTTTGTTGATTGGGCCACCCATATCAAAGGCCGTCATCGCCCCCAAAATACTGCCCAACACCACTTTCCCTGAGCCCGCCATGCCAGTGAGCATTTGGTTCATCTCAAGCATCACATACGCGATAGGAGAACCTATCACCCACATCACGGCGCCACAGGTAATGAAGGTGCCAACTAAGGGATAGATGAAGATAGAACTCAGAGAGATCATGCTGTCTGGCAGTTTGATCTTCTTAAGTAGATTAACCGCAAAGCCTGCGAAGAAACCGACTACAATCGCTCCAAGAAAACCGGTGTTGTATTGGTTCACCGCCACCCAAGAACCAATCATTCCTGGCGCTAAACCCGGCTTATCCGCCATTGAGTAGGCGATGTAGCCTCCCAATACCGCCGTGAAAAGCGTTAAGCCCGCGATGCCCATCTGTGCGATATCAGCAAGCACACCACTTTCTGGTACTGCGCCATGGCCAGACATCATCACAGACAAAGATAAGAGCACACCGCCCGCGACCACGAATGGGATCATGTGCGAAGTGCCGTATAACAAGTGTTCTTTGAGACGATTAAGAGATTGTGCCCAAGGGCTTAATGGTTCGCTGTACACTTCATGATGGCTAGAAGCGTAGCTATCGAAAGATTCAGAATTCGCTTCAATGAACAGTTGTTGCGCTTCTTCTACTGACTCAGCCGCCTTCAATTTTGTAACAAAGCCATCTTCAATCAATCGAGTCGAGATCTGAGCCAGCACTTCAATGTGGTGGTCATCACTATTGTCTGGCGATGCAAGCATGAAAAATACATCCGACAGTTCACCGCCGTCTGCGCCATAATCAATACCCGACCGGCTAACTCCCACCGCCACTGATGGTTTAGCGACAGCAGAACTTTTCGCATGTGGTATCGCAATACCATCATCAAAGCCTGTATTACCTATGGTTTCTCGCTTCCACAAATCAACAAGGAAATCACTTTTACTGGAGAGCTTTCCCGCTGAATCAAGCATCTCAGCAAGCTCTTCAAATACCGCTTGCTTAGAGTCTGCCTTCAAATCTAAGCAGATAATCTCAGGCTCTATGATGTTAGTGATGTCCATGTGCTGCCTCGTCCGAGTACCAATTTAAGTAAATGAGATAAAGAGGTTAATGATATGAAAAGATTAACGATGCAAGCCCGCTCAATATATAGGACGAAAGGTGCATTAACTGGATTATTGTAACCAAGAATCTAGAGTGTGACGTCCACCTTTGAATTAAAAACGGGAATCCATAAAATTCACAGATTCAGATAGCCCTATCGATCCAAGTAAACTGTCGATCTAAGTACACCGAGAATAATAATGAGAATTGTAGCGGTAACTGCGTGCCCTACAGGCATTGCGCATACATACATGGCAGCTGATGCACTAAATAAAACAGCCCCTAAGTTCAACGTTTCAATCAAGGTTGAAACGCAAGGTGCTATGGGGATTGAAAATTTACTAACAGCCCAAGATATTACCCTCGCGGACAAAGTGTTGATCGTCTCAGATATCGCCATCGAACAACCAAACCGATTCGACCCAACTAAAACCGTATTCATTCCTATGGAAGAAGTGTTGTTGAGTGTGGATAAAGTCTTTATCAAGCATTGTCGGGCTTGATCCTTTCATGAACGAATACCAGATCACCTTCTTCGTTGACGACCCTGCCGCGAACTCACACGTCGCGCAGCCGCTTACTCGCTTAGCGAAGAAGTTCAAAAGTACCATCCGCATTATCAACATCACTCAAAACCGAACCGCCGATCTATCCAAATCTGTCGCGATGCTACAAGTGGGTTTACTTCGTGGTGATTTATGTCAGATCACCGCGGTCGGTATTGATGCAGAGCTGGCCTGTTTCGTTCTCAAAGACGTAATCGCCGAGCATTACGCCATGGTTGGCTCGCAAGTAAACCACGAATTCTCTAAAGATTTAGTCCAACGCATGCCGCAGATATGTCCACCGTGTGACATCAAATGGCACCATGCCAAAGCACAAACTCAGCTGACCAAATTTGAGTGCTTGAAAGGGCTCGCTCACCTCGTTTATCCAGAAGATCCAGATGAGCTGATTCTGGCGTTTATTAAGCGAGAAGAGCGCTCTTCAACCTGCGTGTCACCGGGCATCGCACTGCCCCATGTGATGTTTGAATCGACTCAAGATCTCTCGATTGCGGTGATCGTCAGCGACGAAGCGATTGATTGGGCATCTCAAATTGGCCAAGTACACGTTGCCATCGCACTCGTTCTGCCAACTAAACCACAACGAGAACATATTGTGGCAGCCACCAATTTAACGCGAAACCTGCTCCACGATCAGGTAAATGAACGTCTGCAAAAAACCAGAAGCAGTGTCGATTTACAAGCACTGTTGATGTACATCTCATCTCGCCTGCTTTAAGGCTACTCACTCAAAAGTACGGTCCCAACTAAAAAATACGGCTTAACTAAATAGAGCCTCGATATTCAGTCGGCGTTCTTCCGGTGCGATTCTTAAATACTCGACAAAAATAGTTCACATCCTTAAAGCCACAACGCAATGCCACTTCATTGAGCTTGAAGTTGTACTTTTTGAGCATGAACTTAGCGCGGTCGACTCGTACGCGCGTGATGTACTCGGCCAACGTCATATGGCCTTGTTGGCGGAACATTCGAGACAAATGGTTGGATGAAATACTAAAACGTGAGGCAATGCTGTCACGGGTGATCTGGCGGTGGAAGTTCTCTTGAATGTAGATACAAATCCCCTGATACACATCCTGTACTCGGCTATGAGATTTTTCGACGGGCGCTTCCAGCATGGTTTTACTGTATTGCAGTAGAGCTTGCAGCAATAACTCATCCATCGGCTGCTTGTTACTCTCTCTCGCTAACGAGCTGAGCGCCTCCAAAATGTTATCAATCGCAAACCCTGAACGAGTCTGAATACTGTGCTTTTGAATATCGAAAAAGCTCTCCTCGCCTTTGCGCTTACTCACCAAACTTAAACCCAACTGACGACGACCAAATAGCATGCTCAGAACCGAGCAGTCAGTATCCCAGTTAGGTTTATTCCAACAGTTCGGAGGGATGAAAATCGCATCTCCGGCTTTGGCAATAACGTTGGTGATTTTGCGATCATGACTCTCCATTTCATTAATATACTCTCCGTCTAGCACTAGCTCTAAACGTGGAAAGTTCACCTGATAACTGCATGCTGAAGGCGTATGAAAATCTCCAGCAAACCAGATGTTGTGAAACGGTTCTCGCTCATTTAACACAGACGAGATTAAGTCATTAAATATCATTATTCGAACTCTAGTGGGCAGCAATAAGGCTACGGGAATAGATATACCCCTTAGCGAAACATAGCGCTATTGAGCAAAATCACAATTTGAGATCTAGGTTACAAAAATCCAGTTACGGAAATAAATTTCCAGTAATGAAACTGACATAGCACGTTCCCACCATGATAAACAAATACGCTACAGCCCTTATAAATAAAAGCCTCAACACATCTTAAAGTCTGTCAACACCGCCCTAAAAACGACCACTCGACCGATCAAAATCACACTCCATTTATAACGCAACAATCATCCAGTAAATGCATTTTTTCTTCACTACAGAAGGTAAGCCGTAGATTCCAGAATACCCCTAACAAAATAAAAACAGAGTAGGGGTTCATTATGATCACGACATTGATCAATCAAGATTTGATTAAGCTTTCGCTTAGCGCTAATTCAAAAGAAGACGTATTTAAAGAGCTGATAGACGTGCTGTACGCACAAGGCCGAATCTCAGACAAAGTACAGTTTCTTGCCGACATTAAGGCTAGAGAAGAACAAGGCAATACCGGATTTGAAGAAGGTATTGCTCTGCCACATGCGAAAAGCGCTGCGGTGATCAAACCCGCGGTTGTTATCGGCGTCCATCAACAGGGCATCGAGTACGGCGCCGATGACGGTCAGCCATCAAAACTGTTCTTCATGATTGCCTCTCCTGATGGCGGCGATAATCACCATATCGAAGTATTGGCAGAGCTTTCTTCAAAACTGATTGAAGAAGGCTTTATCGAAAGCTTCATGAATGCTCAATCTGAACAAGAAGCATTAGAACTACTGCTTAGCAAGCCTGAGCCTTCAGAAACGGAAACCAACGTTGAGAAACAAGGCTTCATCATTGGTGTGACAGGCTGCCCAGCTGGCGTTGCACACACTTATTTGGCAGCTGAAGCACTAGAGAAAGGCGCAGCGGCTCTTGGCTACGACATCAAGGTCGAAACTAACGGTTCTATTGGTGTTAAAAACAGCCCGACTCAAGAAGATATCGAACGTGCAGACGCGATTGTCGTGGCTTGTGATAAACAGGTCGACATGGCTCGCTTTGCCGGAAAACGCGTCATCAGCACCAACGTAAAAGCACCAATCAAAGACGCACAAGGCTTGATTAAGGAAGCTCTCAATGCACCTAGTTACCAAGCTGAACAAACACCGACCAACCAATCCGTTGTAGAAAAAGCCTCACAAGCGCGTTCAGACCTTTATCGTTACCTGATGAATGGCGTATCACACATGATCCCATTCGTAGTCACTGGCGGCCTTTTGATTGCCCTAGCACTGGCGATTGGCGGCGAGCCAAGTGAATCAGGCATGGCAATTCCTGCTGGCAGCATGTGGAACCAAATTCTAGAAGTCGGTGTGGTTGCCTTCACATTGATGATCCCAATCTTGGCGGGCTACATTGCTTACGCGATTGCTGACCGCCCTGCTCTAACCCCAGGTTTGATTGGCGGTTGGATTGCCAACAACGGTTCTTTCTACGGCGCTGACGCAGGTACAGGCTTCATCGGCGCAATCATCGCAGGCCTATTAGTGGGTTACTTCGTTAAATGGATTACTTCGTTTAACTACCACAAGTTCGTTCAGCCGCTTGTGCCTATCATGATCGCTCCGATCACTGGCTCTCTATTCATCGCGGGTCTGTTCATCTTTGTTATCGGCGCGCCTATCGCGGGGTTGATGGATGCCCTTACTGCCCTACTTACTAGCATGAGCACAGGCAACGTGGTTCTACTAGGCATCGTATTGGGTGGTATGGCTGGCTTTGATATGGGTGGCCCGTTCAACAAGGTGGCGTTCCTATTCTCAGTCGGCATGATTGCCAGCGGTCAAACCCAATTCATGGGTGCGATGGCGTGTGCAATCCCTGTCGCTCCTCTTGGTATGGCTATCGCAACCAGATTGGGCCGTAAGTTCGACCTGTTCGAATCTTCTGAAATTGAAGCAGGCAAAGCAGCAGGTGCGATGGGCTTAGTAGGTATCTCTGAAGGTGCGATTCCTTTCGCCGCTCAAGATCCGATGTCGGTTATCCCAGCCAACGTGCTTGGTTCAATGACTGCAGCGGTTATGGCGTTCTCATTTGGTATCACCAACAGCGTTGCTCACGGTGGTCCAGTAGTTGCTCTGCTAGGCGCTATGAACTACCCAATGCTGGCGCTTCTGTGCATGGCGTCTGGTGCGGGTGTGACGGCGGTTACATGTATCGCGCTTAAAAATCTCCGCAAAGCCAAGCTAACAACAGCAGCGGCTTAAGCCATTTCAACTCCAATGGCTTGAGCCCTTCTACTGTCCTTTGTAGGAACGAGTAGAGCTCAAGCCATGTTTCCCTTCATGGTGATTTCGATGTCTGATTTTTCTTTAGCGAACGACTCGTTCGTACAACGCTTTTTCTACCCTATGACCAACGTGATTCAAAACTACGCATGGGGTAGCCCTTCTTCGTTTAGCCAACTGTTTGGTATTGATAACCAATCTGGAGAACCGCAAGCGGAGATCTGGATGGGGGCTCACCCGAATGGTTGCTCAATGGTGACCGATAATGGTCAGCAAACCACATTGTCGAACCTGATTTCGAAGAACCTAAGCCTGTTTCTAAGCGAAAAAGTAGCAAGTCGTTTTGGTGAGCTGCCATATCTATTCAAGGTGTTAGCAGCAGAGAAAGCGCTATCGGTGCAAGTTCACCCGAACAAGCAACAAGCGGAATCTGGCTACGCTCTTGAAGAGAAGCAAGGCATTCCGATGACGGCTGGCAATCGTAATTACAAGGATGCCAACCACAAGCCAGAACTGGTGTATGCCCTAACTGACTACACCGCGATGAATGGTTTTAGATCAATCAGCGAGATCCTTGAGCACTTCCACTACCTTGATATTCCAGAGCTGCATTCGATGGTCAATGACCTAGAGGGCGACCAAACTCCCAATGGATTAGCGAGCTTCTTCGCGAGCTTATTGTCTTTGCAAGGAGAACAAAAAGGCATGGCGCTGACCATGTTGCTGGTGAAGGCGAAGCTTTCAGATACACCTGTGTTCCAGTTGATTTCAGAACTGGAAGAGCAATACCCGGGTGATGTCGGGTTGTTTGCTCCACTGCTATTGAACGTGATCACTCTAAAGCCGGGGCAAGCCATGTATCTAGATGCCGAGACTCCCCATGCTTACATCAAAGGTACGGGCTTAGAGATCATGGCGAACTCAGACAATGTATTGCGCGCTGGGTTGACGCCTAAATACATGGACGTGAATGAGCTGGTTTCTTGTACTCGATTTAATGAAAAGCCTGCGGATAAATTATTGCTCAGCCCGATTGAGCAAGGTGATGTGATGGAATATCAAATTCCAGTCGAGGATTTTAAGTTCTCTATCGTGCAAAACTCACATCAGCGACAGATCACTACCGAAGGTGCCGAGATCCTACTACCTCTCGACGAATCTATGGTGCTTACTCACCAGTGCGGCGAAACCTGCGTGATAGAGAAAGGCCAGTCGGTGTTCATTCCGGCTTACGCAGAGAGCTACAAACTCGATTGCGTTGGACGTGTCGCGCGAGCTTACAGCTAGCTCTACAAAGTAAATCTAGCTCTCCCGAGTAAATACAAACACTGATCATGCCCTGCTTTGTGGGGCATTTTTGTTTCTGACGAAACTTATTAGCGTGTCAAAAACATAATCAAGACGCCATCAAATATGACCCATCTCACACTGCATTAATGATGCAAATCACACTTAATTTTGCTGGATACAAATGTACAGTGAAGGGCTTTTATTTGCTATTTCGCGAATCGGGTTAATCCATTAATTTTAATTCAAGAACTTCAATAGTGAATGAGTTAATAAATGATCACACAGCTAACTAACGTCAACTTAATTAATAACAATCTTCAAGCGAATAATAAAAAAGAACTGTTTGAAGAATTGGCAGAAATGTTATTTGAGAACAACCGAATCAGTAATAAAGAAGCCTTCTTGGCAGACATCGAAATTCGTGAATCTCAAAGCATTACCTCAATGGACGGCATCGCTTACCCACATTCAAAAAGCAAGGCAGTAACAGAGCCAGCTATCGCTGTCGGTGTTAAGCGCGAAGGCATTGAGTATGGCGATGAAGACGGCATTAACCCAACCGTTTTTTTTATGATTGCATCACCCGATAACGGTGCTGACCATCATATTTATGTACTACAAGAACTATTTGGAAAATTCAGCGATGAATTTATTCAAAATATCCATAACGCAAAAGACGAACAGCAAATCCTTAATATTTTAATTAATTCATAAGGCGTAGAAAATTATGAGCACCCTAACAACTCAAGCTACGAATACAAATAATAAAAATAGTAGTAGCGACTTTAAAAAAATCCTTAGTACCATGAAAGGCCATCTGCTTTTCGGTACATCACACATGCTACCTTTCATCGTAGCCGGTGGTGTTCTGCTGGCTTTAGCGGTCATGGCATCAGGCAAAGGTGCGGTTCCGGCCGACGGTTTGCTGGCAGACATCTCTAATATCGGTATCAAGGGCCTTGTTCTTTTCCCAATCATTCTTGGCGGCTTTATTGGTTACTCTATTGCAGACAAACCAGCACTGGCACCTGCGATGATCTCTTCTGGCATCATGGCTGACATGGGCGGCGGCTTCCTTGGCTGTATCGTGGCAGGCTTCATCGCCGGTGGCGTAGTGTTCCAACTTAAGAAGATCCCGCTTTCTGCAAACATGACGGCGCTGGGTGCTTACTTCATCTACCCGCTTCTAGGTACGTTAATCTCTGCAGGTATCGTACTGTGGGGCATCGGTGAGCCAATCAAACTGTTCATGTCTTCAATGAACGAGTTCCTAGCTTCAATGGCTGGCGCATCTAAGATGGTTCTGGGCACAATCCTTGGTGGTATGACGGCGTTTGATATGGGCGGCCCTATCAACAAAGTAGCGACCCTATTTGCTCAAACTCAAGTAGACACGCAACCTTGGCTAATGGGAGGCGTAGGCATCGCGATTTGTACACCACCTCTAGGCATGGCACTGGCGACGTTCCTATTCAAAAACAAGTTCTCTAAACAAGAGCAAGAAGCAGGTAAAGCAGCAGCAATTATGGGTTCTATCGGTATCTCTGAAGGTGCTATCCCATTCGCAGCGAACGACCCAATGCGCGTACTTCCTTCAATCGTTGCCGGTGGTATCGTGGGCTGTGTATTCGGCTTCATGACAGACGTTCTACTGCACGCACCTTGGGGCGGCCTAATCACTGCACCAGTATCAAGCAACATTCCAATGTACGTAGTTGGTATTGCACTTGGCTCGCTAACCACAGCAGTTATCGTTGGCTTCTGGAAGCCAGTAGCGGTTGAAACCGAAGAAGACATGGTTGAAGCGCCAGTACAAGCTCAAACAGCTCCTGTAGCAGGTGAAGGCGAGTACGACATCGTAGCAGTAACATGTTGCCCTTCTGGTGTTGCACACACCTTCATGGCAGCGAAAGCACTAGAGAAAGCAGGCTTAGCAGCTGGCCTTAAGATTAAGGTAGAAACTCAAGGTCAAAACGGCATTCAGAACCGCATCAGCGACCTAGATGTAGCGAACGCGAGACTGGTTATCTTAGCTCACGATATTCAAGTGAAAGACGCTCACCGCTTTGCTAATGCGAACGTGATTGAATGCTCAACCAAAGAAGCGATGAAGAAAGCCGCGACTATGGTGGCTATCTAAAACCTGAAACAAGTTAGAAGATAAAATTACTACCCCCTAGTAACTAAAATCCCCATTCGTTTTGTCAGCGAATGGGGATTTGTTTATCTAGGCGAATTGGTCACAAACTTTAGCTCTGTAACGTCAGTTTGATCAACCTTGAGGGACAAGCGTCTCTTCGGTTTCCAAATCAAACAAGTGACACTGTAGCGTATTAAAGTGAAGTACTGTCTCTTCGCCGCTGTTTGCAATTCGGTCTGCATCGAAAGGGACACGAGCCACCAGCTTGTCTGCTCCAAGTTTGAAGTAGAGATACAGCTCATTACCCATCGACTCGACCACATCTAGCCGATGCGTTTGAGTATTCACCTCAGACAAAGGTGCATCGTGGTTGGCCAATTGAATATGCTCAGGGCGAACACCAAACCACAACCACTCTCCTACTTTTTCACGGGCGATAGCCTGCTTATCTTGTGGTAGCGTCCAACGTGCACCACTTTCCGATACTACGTTCATCACACCGTCAATCTCGTCCACTCTCACCTTGATAAGGTTCATGGCTGGCGAACCAATAAAGCCTGCAACAAACTTATTGGCTGGGTACTGATAAAGATTCATCGGCGTATCGACTTGCATGATCTCGCCTTGATTCAATACACAAATGCGATCGCCAAGGGTCATGGCTTCCACTTGATCGTGTGTCACGTAGATCATGGTGGCGTTCTGCCCTTCTTGTTTCAGGTTATTATGCAGCTGCGCAATACTGACACGAGTCGACACACGTAGCTTTGCATCCAAGTTAGACAAAGGTTCATCAAACAGAAATACATCCGGCTTACGCACCATGGCACGACCAAGAGCCACACGCTGCCTTTGACCACCCGACATTTCACCCGGCTTGTTATTCAGCAGATGTTCGATATCGAGAGTCTTGGCAGCGTCTTCAATACGCTCATTGATTTCATGCTTTGGCAGCTTCTGTTGCTTAAGGCCAAAAGCCATGTTTTCGTACACCGACATGTGTGGATAAAGCGCGTAGTTCTGAAATACCATCGAGATGCCGCGATCTTTAGGTGGCAGCTCGTTCACACGCTTATCGCCAATGTAGACATCGCCTTCTGAGATATCTTCAAGGCCTGCGATCATACGAAGCGTGGTGGATTTTGCGCAGCCAGACGGCCCAACAAACACCATAAACTCACCTTCGCGAATATTCAGATCGACACCGTGCACGGCCTTAAAACCATTTGGGTAGGTTTTCTCTACCCCTCTCAGTGTGACTTCAGCCATAACCTGTCCTTAAATCAATTCGTTAAATACTATCTTTGCAATCTGTCGTTAAACGTTTTAGCCACGTTCTTGCAGTTGATTGAGCTCAAAGTGGGCAACCGATGCGATAACCAGATCCGCTACTGGTTCTAATTCGCTGTGTTGTGCCGTACCCGTCAGCACGCCAACATTGCTTGCGCCTGCATTGCGGCCAAATTCCATATCCGAAACCGTGTCACCAAACATGATCACCTCATGAGGCTCAATGCCACACTGTTCGCAGAATGCATTGAGCAGTGCGGGCGCAGGTTTAGGTTCGATATCGCCATCAGAGTAACCAACATAATCAAACATCTCGCTCAAACCCGATTGCTCTAGCGTGTAGATGGTTGAGTCTTTGGTATCCGCGGTCGCGATGCCTAAAATCATGCCTTGCTGCTTGAACAAACCGAGTTTTTCAGTCACACCCGGTAGGGCTTCAATCCAGCTTGGATTCTCTTCCACTTCGTCATTGAAAGCCGCTTTAGTCACCTTAGTAAACTCAGCGAGCGAGACATTAGGTTGCAGCATGTTGAACCACGCTGTCGCGGTATCTTCCACTGGGTTTGAGGCTAATAGACCATAGTTATCAACTACATCACCTTCAACACCAATGGCCAAGAGTAACTCAGCAGGTGTGACAGTTTGATTACCTTGATGTTGGTCAGTGAAGGATTTCACACGCTCACAAGCACCACGAGAAACGTTGAGCCACATCTTGTGGAACTCTAACAATGTGCCGTCTTTATCAAATAACATCGCCTTAAACTTCATCACGGCTCATTCGCTCCATTAGTTCTCCCCAAGTACGCACTAGGGGTTGGTTAAATTCTGGTTGTTTGCCGTCAAATACGGCATTGATGCAGCCTTCAAATTCATTCTCACTAGATGAAGATTGAGTACTTTTCGATCCTGTTGAGAATGGAAGATCTCCGCGACGAATATCAACTCGGCACCAACGGTAGCCCTCATCAATATGGATACTTTGCAGCTCATCATTCAGAGCGATTCGATCTGCAATCTCGCCATCAACCACGCACTCCGCGTAGTAAGGGTTTTCTGAATCAGAGACGGCAATTCGGTATGTTAGTGGCTGACCTTGAGAATCGTTGCCCGGTAGCAAATCACCTAAGTTGATATCAAACTTCAAGCCGCAACGGCGCTCTAGATAAACTTGTCCATTACGCAGTCCAGACAAGATGCCTTCGCCACTCAAACCATGGCTATATACGAAAGTTGATGGGTCACCGTAAATGGAAGGCTCATCCGATTTTGGATTGCGTTCATGGGGTTCAAGGTGTGAATCGCTGCCGCCAATCGCGGTAATACGCTGGCCACAATTCCACATTTCATTAAGAACCAATAACGCCTCTTCCGTCGCTTTCGGCGAGGTCGACCACGTTGGGTCGCAGCACACTTCAAACGTAGACACTTCGCTGAGACCCACTTGATCGTAATGCCAATGCCACGGCTTCATCATAGGGTGATTAATGCCAAGGGAACTGTGTCCACTTTTCGCTAAACTCAATCCAGCTTCCATGGTCGCTTGACTGCTGTGTTCAACGTTTCTGAGATCCAAAGACTTAACCGGACCATGCACATTGAAGTGCCCGAGATCAGTTGTGACTTCTAACGCCGGTAAGAACAAACACTGATTGGATACAGGCAGCTTAGGTTGGCAGATGTTGTGTTCGGTGAAGAAGAAGAAATCGAGCCCCTGTAATTCCACAATATCTTTAGCCGCTGCCAAGGTATTGTGACCATCAGAAAGCTGAGTGTGGGCGTGTAAATCGCCTTTATACCAGCGAGAATCAGAGCTCAACATGTGGCTGTAATCAAACTCGATATCGTGCTCAACTGTGACCGTTGGGTTCAGTTCTAGCTCACTCTCAATTCCGTCAGTACCTAGCTCGTTAGAATGATTAACTAACTCATCAGAACAAAGCACATCGACTTGATACTGCATCGCGCGTTCAGTTCGAAACTCACCTTCAAGGTTGTAAAGTTCTAAGAACCACTCGCCCGATGGAATCGCTCCATCAATCGCGCCTAAACTTGAATTTTGCGGTTGGATAGTGAGTGACTTGTGCGCTTTTTCAAACAGCACTTTGCCACGAAATGCTTGGTTGGTATCGTACGCCGCTGCGTACAAGAATCCTTTTTTCACCGTTGTGCCGGTAATCGCTACGCTGTGAGAACCTGTTGGCACATCAAAGGGGATACGTACTCTGCCAAACGGCAGCTCACCTTGAAATTGGGTCATTGTCTTCACCAAATTCGTCCTAATTGAAGGACTGGGTCAAAAAGAGGCCCACCCGAATAGATGGGCCTTTATGCATGCAAAGATAGTCTTAACCACTTTACAGATTAAGAACGATTCGCTCGGTCTAGTGCACGTTGTGCTTTCTTAGCCGCTTGTTTTAGCGCTTTGTCAGCAGGCACGTTTTGAATTTGAATCTGATCCGCAGCTACCTTCAGAGCATCCATGATCTTACCGTTGGTAGGGTCAAGGAAGTCTTTGGTCGCTGTGTTCGCTTGCTTCAAAGGGATCAGAGCTTGCGGGTTATCTTTGGTGAACGCTTGGTATTCTGGTACTTCAGACACGCTGTTACGTACTGGGATGTAACCCGTAAACATTGACCATGCGGCCGTGTTTTTCGCGTTGGTGTAGAACTCAATGAATTCGAATGCACCTTTTGCTGCCGCTTCGTCTGTGCCTTTTGGCATCACGTAAACCAGCGCACCCGCTTGTGGCGCAGAAGGATTTGAGCCCCAACCTGGCTGTGTGGTTGCCGAAAGCTTAGTGAAGTCCAAGTCACCTTGGTCACCCGATGAACCGGTGTAACCAAGCGCGTTGTCTTTCATTACGTCATCAATGGTTTTGTACCAGTATTCCCAGCCTTGACCACCGTAGTGAATACGCATGGTTTGATCATCGTGGATCCACTTACGGAAGCTGTCCCACACCTCAACCCATTCCGCTGAATCGATTAGCACTGTTTTACCGTCATCACTGATGATCTGCGCGCCGTTAGAGAAAGCCGCGTCAATCATGTTGTCTTGGCCCCACATCGGCTCCCAGCCGTAGAAGGTCACGTTGCCTTTCTCGTCACGCTGTGTGACTTTCTCTGCGACCTTTGCCACACCTTGCCATGTGTTTAAGTCTTGCTCGGTAAAGCCGTTATCTGCCAATACTTGCTTGTTGTAGTAAAACACTTGAGTTGTACCGTAAGCAGGCAAGCCGATGATGGTGCCATCGTCTGCGGTCACTTGGTCTTTAAACGCACCAATGAAATCAGAGAAGTTAAACTCTTCATCCATGAAAGCCGTTAGGTCACGACTCAAACCACGTCCGTGCATTGCTTCCGCACGACCTGAATCTAATAGCACAAGTTCAGGTGCCGTTTTAGATGCGAGGCCTGCTTGCAGCTTCTGGTAGGTTTCTGTGTAGTTACCTTGCAACGCAGGCTTCACCACATACTCATCTTGGCTCGCGTTGAACTCTTCGATGAGCTTCGTCATCATTTGCTGTGGCTTAGTACCACCGGAATACCAAAAGTTAACTTCGGTTGCCGCAAGAACACTGCTAGAGAACATAGACGCGCTTGCTGCGCCAGCACACACTAGTGCGAGAGTTTTTAATTTCATTTCCGTTTACTCTTTTACGCCGTTATCGGCGATACCTGAAAGAATCGTCTTTTGACAAATGACGAATAGAATTAACAAAGGCAATACTGCAATGGTGCTCGCCGCCATGATTTGCGACCAGTTCAACCCATAGTTACCTTCGGCAATAAAGTAGTGACGAATCCCGGTCGCAATCAGGTTAAGATCCTGAGTGGTGATAACCAAGCTAGGCCACATGTAGCTGTTGTAATTGGTAATAAAAGTGATGAGGAACAGTGTTGCGACTGCTGCTCGGCATTGCGGTAAGATGATTGCCCATAAGATCTTGAGCTCACCTGCACCATCAATTCGTGCCGCTTCAATCAGCGACGGATGCACCTTGATAAACACTTGGCGTAGATAGAACACACCGAAAACCGACGCCGCGTTCGACGCCACTAGTCCCATGTGTGAATCCAACAAGCCCAGTTTTGCCAAGGTGATGTAAGACGGAATGTAAGTCACTGCGCCCGGCAGCATGTAACAGCCCATCACGATGAAATAGAGCACCGTCTTCGAGCGAAACTTCAGCTGAGTCAACGCGTATGCAAACATCGCGGAATTCACAATCACCAACAGGGTAGTGAACAAAGCCACGCTAAAACTGTTGAAGATGTACAAGCCAAACGGCGCGCTGTGAAAGGCTTTGACAAAGGTTTCCCAGCGAAATTGCTCTGGAATCAAGTCCAGCGGGTTAGCAAAGATTTCATCGTTGCTTTTCAGCGAACCAGACAGCATCCATAAGAACGGGAATACCATGATGGTTCCGCAGGTTGCCAAGAACAGGTGCTTAGTCAGTGCGATAAACGAACGGCGATCCACTGAGCTTTTCTTTGACGCAATCTCTGATTTGGTCGCTTTGGTTTGGGCTTTGACTTTAGATACAGCCGCTCTTTGATTTAAGACTTGGTTGGCATCCAATACTTGCGTGGTCATAATTCTGTCCTTTCAAAAATCGACTAGTAGTACACCCAGCGCTTGCCGATGTAGGTATTAATAAGTGCCAGCAATCCAGTAATCAGGAATATCACTAACGATGTCGCGGCCGCAGGTCCCATTTCGTAACGCTCAAACGCTTGTTGGTAGAACAAGTACAACAAGGTGCGTGTCTCACCGCCCGGCCCGCCCTGCGTTAAGATCTGGAACTGATCGAACGCCTGCATTGCCGTGATAATGTTGACCACCACCAAGAAGAATGTGGTTGGCGAGATAAGCGGTAACGTGATTTTTAGAAAACGCGTTAGGCTGCTACAACCATCAATCAAAGACGCCTCATACAGTGACTCTGGAATCTTGTTAAGTGCGCTGATGTAGAACAACATCGTCCAACCAATCGCCTGCCACACCGTCACGATAATCACCGCAATCAAGGCTGTGTTTCCGTTCTCTAGCCATGGAATTGCGCTAAACCCTGCCGACTCTAATAAGTGATTGGCCAAGCCCGACTTGGTCTCGAACACCCAAGACCAAACAATCGACACCGCGACCGTTGGCGTGATCCAAGGCGAGAAAATCACCGCACGATAAAACTGGCTACCCTTGAAGTTTTTGTGCAGCAACATCGCAAACACGAGTCCAAGAATGATGGTTGGAATCACCACACCGACCGAGAACCAAAACGTGTTGAGCACCGCTTGAATGAACTCGTAGTCCTCAACCATGTACTCGTAATTTTCTAAACCGATGAACGAATAATCTGGCGAGATATAATCCCAATCGGTAAAGCTGATATAAATTGAATAACCAAATGGTACGAGCCAAAAAGTAAACAGTGGCACCAACAACGGTGCGGTAAATAACAGTACCTTTAAGCGGTTTTTCATTGGTTGTGAGAAAGCACTCATGGTGACCTCGTCCTTATTTGTATGCGGTTAAACTAAGTGTTTTTTATGACAGGTTAGTAAGAGCGCCCTTCATTTTTTTTATGGCTATCCATAAGAAAATCTTTACTCCAGTTCACCGTCTTCCATCTGGTGATAAAGCCAATCGCAGAAGAAATTCACCTTGGCACTGCGACTGTGTTTGGTAATCAGATAGTGGGCAGATTCGGCAGGCATCGACGATTCACTTGCCAATACAAGGTCTTCTTTCTTGAGTAATTCAGACACCGCGAGCGAACGCACCAGCAACATTCCAATGCCATGTTTGACCGCTTCTAAGGCATGTAAAGAGTTACTCACTTCGAGCAGAACTTTCGGTAAAGTCATCTCGAATTGGTTATGCCCAAGCCATTGCAACCAGTTCTCTCGATAGCCTTTCACCTGAACCGTTGGCAGAGCAGCGAAGTCGGGCTTGCTGAGTAATTCTTGATGCTCGGCTTTGAATTGAGGACTACACACCAACTGCCAATGTTCTTGAAACAGTCGCTCGCAATGGGTGTCTTCACTTTCGACCTTGCCGTTGGTCAGTTCGATATCGACATTCTGACAAGGGGTAGTTGATGGCCAGTCCACCAGCTGAATATCGAGCCTGATAAAAGGGTATTTTTGATAAAAGGATGGCAGGCGAGGTAACAGCCAGTTATGGCAAAAGGTATGGTTAACGCGCAGGCTTAACACATCGGTTTCTTTTTCCCCGAACAGGATTTGAGTCTGCAGCTTCAAGTGAGCAAGCGAGCCCGCAACAATCGGTTGATAATGTTGAGCTGAAGAGGTCAGCTTCACGCCTTTAGAGCTGCGTTCAAACAGGGTAGTATCGAGAAAGGCTTCTAAACTTTTGAGCTGCTGGCTCACCGCAGCTTGAGTCACACAAAGCTCTCGAGCAGCGGCGCCAATGGAACCAAGACGAGCAACAGCTTCGAACGCAACAAGGGCGCGTAGAGGGGGCAACATGGCTTCACCTGATTGAAATAAAAGTGAAAAATACTTCAATCAGGTTTCAGTTTTTTGTGGTTCCAGTTACAGATTAATGACGAAGGGACATTGATCAGATATTTATGATCAACGTCCCTTTTCTCTATTTCTTATTTTTATTGGTACGTCAGAGACACAACTACTCTTTGATATAAAGATCCTTAGAATAGATGCGCCCTTCCACGTTGTTCTTCGCAAAGCCGCCAACATTTGGTCGCACTAGGCGAGCCTGCATGTAGTAGTAGATTGGCGCGATAGGCATATCTTCAGCCAGTAACTGCTCGGCTTGGTCATAGAAGCCTTGGCGATCTTGTTCGCTGGTTGCGGCCAATGCACTGTCCATCGCAGAGTCGTACTTGTCGTTGTTGTAACGAGCAAAATTACCCGAAGACTCAGAGCGCAATAAGCTCAAGAAGGTAGATGCTTCATTGTAGTCCCCACACCAAGAAGCCCGCATCACATCAAAATCACCTTGGCGACGTGATACTAGGTAAGATTTCCACTCTTGGTTTTCTAGCTCAACTTGCGCGCCTAGATTACCTTTCAGCATGGAAGCAATCGCCACTGCAATCGACTTGTTCGATTCACTGGTGTTGTAGAGCAGCTTGAAATCCAACGGGTTAGACTCATCGTAGCCCGCTTCTTTCAACAGCTGCTTCGCCTTTTGGTCGCGCTCCTTTTGAGTCCATGTGCTGTATTCAGGCTGAGTCGCATCAAAACCTGCCGTGTACTCATGAGCAAAGGTATAAGC
The DNA here is from genome assembly GCF_030409755.1 of Vibrio lentus. Taxonomy (NCBI): domain Bacteria; kingdom Pseudomonadati; phylum Pseudomonadota; class Gammaproteobacteria; order Vibrionales; family Vibrionaceae; genus Vibrio; species Vibrio lentus. The sequence continues at coordinate 1,603,202 of NZ_JAUFQE010000001.1, read as the reverse complement.
CGGTAGGTTCCCCACCTGAGTGACACCATTTGTGATCACGTCACGCATCATGGAATACGACACCGCTTTACGCACTCGCGCGTCATCAAACGGAGGTCGAGTCGTATTGAACGCGTAGTAGTAAGTACACAGCAAAGGCACCGCGGTAAACGCATCTTGGTATTTGGTTTTAAGTTGCTGCGCCATGTGTGTCGGCACGTCAGACGTGATATCGACCTCGCCCACCGCATAACGGTTGATCGACGCATTCTGGTTCTCGAAAGGAATGTAAGTCACTTCGGTTAAGTGCGTATCTGCGTTGTCCCAATATGTCGGACTCTTCTTCAGTTCAATGCGCTCGTTAACCACCCACTCGTCCAGTACAAACGCTCCATTACCGACAAATTGCTTAGGATCGCTCCACGGCTTGTCGCTGTTTTCTAGCGTTGCCTTATGAACTGGCATCATTGAGGTGTGGCCTGTCATCGCCACAAAGTAAGGTACTTTGCTATCGAGTTCGAACTTCACCGTGTGCTTGTCGACGGCCGAAATACCAAGATCTTCAACGGGCTTCTTGCCTTCGGCTACGTCTGCAATGTTGCTGATTTGAGTAAGCTTAAGATACCAAACATTCGGCGAAGCGAGTTTCGGGTCGACCGCGCGTCTTATCGCATACACGAAATCATCGGCAGTCACAGGATCGCCATTAGACCATTTAGCATCTTTACGCAGGTGGAATACAAACGTCTGGTTGTCTTCGGTTTCCCAAGATTCCGCAACACCTGGAGTAATGTTGCCATCACGATCTTGAATCACTAACCCTTCAAATAGGTCGCGTAGAATGTGCATTTCAGGCAAGCCTTCTGCCTTTGCCGGGTCAAGCGTCGCAGCTTCTGCATCATTGGCACGCACCAAGTGTTGCTCCTTCGCCAGAGAAGTTCCGGCAGGCAATGTGTCAGCAACGGCAGTCACTGAGATAAAAGGGGTCAATAAAGATGAAATGATTAAAGCCGTTGAATGTTTCTTAAAATCCATGTTTTTTTGCTCTCCTAGCCTATCTTTGAAGCAAAGTAATAAAATTAACAATGCGACGGTTGACGAGTTTTGACGCTATGGTTTATTTAATAGAGGTCATCTAAATAGTAGTGACACTTTGATACTACTTGATCAATCAGGAGATTAAGGTGAGTTTAATTCCAAGAACGGAAAGAGCGGCATTTTCAATAAAGCCGCTACCATATGGAAAGTCGGTATTGGGCGCACCCTTGCTCTATTTCCCCGCGCAAGTAGAAAGCGAATCTCGCGGGCTGATTTTAGCAGGCACACACGGTGATGAAACCGCGTCTATTGCTGGTTTATCTTGCGCGCTAAGAAGCTTGCCAGCCGCCAACTTGCGACACGATGTGATCTTGTCGATGAATCCAGATGGCAACCAGTTAGGTACACGTGCCAACGCAAACCAAGTCGATCTGAACCGCGCCTTTCCGACCCAGAACTGGACAGAAAACGGCACCGTTTATCGCTGGAGTTCCCACACACCAGTCAGAGATGTAAAAGTAAAAACAGGGCAGGCAAACCAGTTAGAGCCAGAAGTGCAGTCACTGATCAACCTCATTGAGCAGCGCAAACCCAAGTTCGTTATCTCGTTCCACGAACCACTCGCTATGGTCGACGACCCAACCCAATCTGAACTCGCCATTTGGCTAGGCAAACAGTTCAACCTACCACTCGTAGAAGACGTTGATTACGAAACCCCAGGCTCATTCGGCACTTGGTGCCAAGAAAGAAACCTACCGTGTATTACCGTAGAGCTACCGCCCGTGTCTGCTGATTTGACTATCGAGCAATATTTGGATGCATTTGTGGCGGTGTTGGGGTTTTATATTACTGAACAAATAAGATAACTATGATTTTGAAATGTGGAAAATATACCAGTTGTCCCAAAAAATAATTTAGGACAACTGCAATATTGTATTTAAGACAAGAGTGTTTTATGTATTTTCACAACTGCTTTTTTTATATGTTGTGGAAGCTGTAAACAACAGCCAGGTTTATGAGGTTGATTTGGAAAAAACACCGCAAAACATCCGGGTATAAGAACTAAGCTGGATGGCGAATCCATTGAATTCACTAAATAAAAGTCATCATTCGCATTATATTCGGTTTCAGCTACGTGGTACTGACTTTTTAAAGCAAACTGAATTTTCTCTTCACCATGAATCAGAACCTGTAAATCAATATATTCCTTATGTACTTCGGCTAGTTTTTCGTCCTCATGAGCCGTATCAAAACTCATCACATTTACGAACATTAAATCACCATTAATATCATGACGACCAATTTCCAAACTATCTAAGTCTCTATTAGCTAGGAACTCTAAAGCAGTCAGAATCGGCGCAGGGAGTACGCATTTATCAGATTGTGAAATGTGCCCAAAAATCATTGTAACCTCGAAATGTTATAAGCTCTCATAGCATCATGAGAGCTTGAATTAATTGTTATTTTTTAGATGAAGTTAGAACAAACTCTTTGCTGACATCTTTAGGTTCTTCTTTCATTAGTAATGCCGAAATGTAGCCTACAATGACAACAGTCATCGTGCCGATACCACCATAGAAGAAAAAGTTCAAATCGGTTAAGTAACGCGCGCACAGTGTTGCTATTACACTTACAATCACCCCAATGAGTGCACTTTTTGCTGTTGCGTTACGAATAAACACACCCAGCATAAATAGACCTGTCATTGGCCCTCCCATGAGACCAAGTAAACTATTAAATGCATCCCAAATTTGACTCTCTTCTGAGAAGATCAAGTATGTGGAAGCGGCTACACCCAACAATCCAGAGATGACGGTAACAATACGACCAATACGCAATGTATTTTCTGTTTGATGATCTTTACTTAGGCGTTGGTAAATATCACTGGTATAACATGCAGAAATACTGTTCAAGCTACTTGATATACTCGACTGAGATGCCGCAAAAATAGCTGCGATAATCAAACCAGCGATGCCCGCCGGAAGCTGAGTAATAATGTAGAACGGTAGGATACCGCCAGTATTAAAATCATCCGACAGTAGGCTTGGATTTTGTGTGTAAAATGCATACAAACCCGCGCCAACAGCAAAGAAGAATACAGGAACGAAAGCAACAAATTTTGCGTTGGTAATTAGTGCTTTCTTTGTTTCCTCAATTGAGTCCGTCACGATGTAACGTTGAACCACATCTTGGCTTGCTGTGAACTGCTGTAAAACTGAGAAGAAAAAACCAATCATTAGGACTGGTATTGTTGCTTCTGTCCAACTCCAACGAAATTGTTCTGCTGGGAAATACTTATCTGCCTCTGAAGACATTGTGAAGATTTCACCTAAACCACCATCAACGTTGAAACAAAGAACAACAAAAATACCAACAGCCGCCACTGAAAGCATAATGCCTTGCATAACATCAGTCCAAATAACACCTTCAATACCACCTAGGAAGGTATAAATGATACATAAGACACCAATTAAGAACACGATAGTCAGCGGATTCATGTCAATAAATGGCATTAGTGCGAGTGCAGTAAGATAAGTAACAATTGCGATCCGCCCAATATGAAATAACATAAAAGAGATACTGCCGAATAGGCGCATTTTCAAATCAAACCGTTTCTCTAAATATTCATATACCGACGTTAAATTTAGGCGACGGAAAAATGGAATATAGTAAATAAATACAAACGGCAAAATAGCGATTGCAATGTATTGACCAATAAGGAATGTCCAATCGTCTGTATACGCCTTAGCAGGAATTGACATAAATGTAATTGAACTTAACGTCGTTGCGAACACACTAATGCCCGCAGCCCAACCAGGGATGCGTCCACCAGCTTTAAAGTAATCGTCACCAGACTTTTGTCTGCGCGCAAAATAAACACCCACCCCCATTACACCTGCAAGGTATAAAAAGAGCACTATATAGTTCAGAGTTCCAAAAGAATTTGCTTCCATCGTTTTATAGACCTTTAATTATTTTAATTATTTTTTTTTGTAATATTGATGTGCCCAATGAGCTGCACCTAATAAACCGGCATCGGCACCGGCTTGGGCGAGTCTTAGTTCAGGACGAAACACTTTAGGGTTTGTATTCAGTTCAGATTCAACAAGTTCTAGGTAGCCACTTGCTAAACCAACACTGCCACCCAGTGTGACGACATCAATATCCAATGTAATTCGTAGGTTTGAGATAAGTTGAGCAACAGCATGAGCTGATTGCTCGAAAATAGCTTTTGCGTTGTCATTTCCCGACATCCACTTGTCGTGAATATCTTTTCCAGTCGACACAGATGCCCAACGCTTTTTACCCGCTTTAGTTATCGCGGTTCCAGAGGCAATTGCTTCTACACAACCTATACGACCGCACCCACACATAGGTCCATCAGGATCTACTTGCATGTGTCCTGCATGCCCGGCGATACCGCGGCGTCCCACCAATAACTCTCCACCAAGAACAAGGCCGGCACCAACTCCTGTCGATACTGTGATAAATGCCATATCTGTTATGTCACCATTGAGCTGTTGATATTCAATCCAACACGCTGCTTGAGCATCATTGATAACGTAACAAGGTAGAGAAGTGATATTTTCTAAGGTAGCCTTGAGTGGGTAGTTGTTTAGTCCCCCGAGATTGTCAGGGTTCAATGCAGTTAAAACGCCATCATTGATGATGCCGGTTGATGCTATTGCAACATAGTCAGCTTGCCCTATCAGTGGAGAGATCAAATCATCAAGTGCTTGGCTCATCGCCGATGGAACTTGCGATGATGGCGTGCTTACTTGGGTACGCTGTGAAAGGTGATTTGATTCAATTAACGCAGCTGCGATTTTCGTACCACCAATATCGATAGCAAGACAAACACTCATGCACTTTTCTCCATAGCTTCGTGGCGACCAGCACTCACTGCGGTACCAAACCATGAGCAAATGTGTTCAATACGAGTTATAGCAGATCCCACCGTTACACAATCAGCGCCAGATTCAATAGCACGTTGTGCTAGTTCAGGGCTGTTATAACGACCTTCTGCCATAACAAAACACCCCGACTGTTTCAGCCTTTCAACAAGCTCAAAGTCAGGCTCTTCAGGTATAACTCCACCCGTGTAGCCTGACAGTGTGGAACCAATGATTTCAACACCTAGCTGTTTGGCATACATACCTTCAATGTAGCTAGAGCTATCTGCCATAGCCAATCGACCGAGTTTATGGATTTCAGCAACCAAGGTATCAATCGTAACCGGACGAGCACGGTCAGAGGCATCGATAGCAATAATATCTGCGCCTGCTTCATGTAGCGCTTGAACATCTTTAAGATAAGGCGTGATTCGTATTGGAGAATCATCAAGATCACGCTTAACGATACCAATAATAGGTACATCAACGTGAGGGCGAACCGCTCTAAGGTTCTCAACGCCTTCAATTCTCAGGGCTACCGCGCCTCCCATAACAGAAGCCATTGCCATTGCAGTTACTATTTCTGGTTTATCCATGGGACCGTCGTCAACAGGCTGGCAAGATGCGACAAATCCTTTCCTCAGAGTGTTTAAAATGGCGGCTTTCTTAACTTGCATAAGATTCAATACTCCAGAATAAGTATTAATATTGAAATTTAACTCCACAATGCCACCACGGAGTTAAACTTCAACACAAAATTACAAGATTGAAGATCCTTGTCACAAACTTGCCTAATCTCCATACGAAATCGTGAAAAAAGAGGCTTTAAATGATATCCATGATAAAACAATCGGAGTTAAACTCCATAAAGATGTGTAATATCCCTTCGAATGAAGTGATACTCCCTTAATAATTTAGAGCCCAAAGAGAACTACAATGACAAAGACCTGCACTCCAAACCGCTATGCTCTGGTCAATATCGATATATTTAACGGTACTGAAATACTTAAAAATCACATAATTATTATCGAAGGCGATCATATTGCTGAGGTTGTCCCAGCAGAATCACAGCCAGCGGTTCTTGAACAAGTTGATGGACAAGGCTTATTGGCCTGTGCAGGCTTCATTGATCTTCAGTTAAACGGCTGTGGTGGGGTTTTGTTTAACACAGATCCATCCTACTCAACTTTGAAAATCATGAACGACACTAATCTGCAGTCCGGTACAACCCAGTATCTCCCAACGCTGATTACAAGCGATATCGACGATCTGAAATTGGCTGTTAATTTGATGGGAAAAAATATAGAAATTGAAAAGCAAGGCATCTTAGGTCTTCATTTAGAAGGCCCTTTTATTAGTCATACTAAAAAAGGGGCACATAACGAACAGTTTATCCGTCAATTAGATGAACAAAGCTTAGCCTTCCTTATTAAACACCGAAATATTATAAAAATGGTGACATTGGCTCCTGAATGTAATTCAAAGACCGACATAAAAGCGTTAGCTGATGCTGAAATCTACGTTTCATTGGGGCATACCAATGCAACATATGAGCAACTAAATGAATGCGAAGGGTTAAGTATGGCCACACACTTGTACAATGCTATGAGCTCTTTTAACTCTAGGGAGCCGGGAGCTGTCGGTTATATCTTTGACAAAAAATTATACGCAGGAATTATCGTAGATGGCATTCACTCTAACTTCGCTAATGTACGTATTGCACACCAAATATTAGGTGAAAAGTTATTTATGGTTACCGATGCCGTGACACCGACTGGAACAGATATGAAGCAATATGACATGGCTGGGACTCCCGCATTTGTTACAGACGGGCGCTGTCACTATCAAGATGGAACACTAGCAGGAGCGGCCATCACTATGATTCAAGGTGTGAAAAATCTTGTTGAAAAGGTCGGACTGTCATTGGAACAAGCACTGAATATGGCATCTTTGTACCCAGCTCAAGCTCTGAAATTAGATCAAAAATATGGTCGACTTGACGCTGGATATTACGCAAACATAACGCTTATCGATCAGGGCTTGAATGTCCATAGAACCATTCAAATGGGCAAAATCAAGTATGATAATACAGAGTTAGTTGAACATTCGTAGAAGCGAAAATCTTGAATATTTAAGGCGGTATTGACTATAGCGCCTTAAATACTTCGCCGGAGTCTAATCCAGTGACAATGCTTGAGTAGTTCGAAGTTTACTAGCATGAGCATGGCTTTCATCACCTTGAACCAGCAAGCAATAAATCATATCTAGTACAAATAGCTGAGATATCTTTGTCCCTATCGAATCCCCTTGTAACTGACCCTGACGATTTCCATTTACCAAGACATAGTCAGCATATTCACAAATCGAAGAGCGAGGGTTGTGGGTAATAGCAACCGTTGTAGCCCCTGATTGCTTAGCAATTTTGAGTGCTTTTGTCGTTTCTTGTGATTGGCCTGAATGACTAATGCCGATCGCAATATCCCCTTGAGCAAGTAATGCTGCTTTCATGTACATATAATGGTTAGTCGTCAATGCATCAACATTTAAGCCAATTCGCATAAATCGATATTTGGCATTCTCAGCAGAGATGCCAGATGAACCCACCCCTAAAAAGTAAACCGACTTCGCTAGCTTTATCGATTCACTCACTTGGTTGAGTGTTTCTAGGTTCAACAAATTCAGAGTCTCGGAAAGAACCTTATCAATTGCCTTTTGTAGCTTTTTACCAATAACCTCAGGTTTGTCTGAAGCCGTTACATCGGTGTCAAAAAGGCTATCATCGGCTTCGTCTCGCTGCGAAAGTTCTATCGCTAAAGCCATTTTAAATTCATGAAAGCCCTTAGCTCCTAAGGAACGGCAAAAGCGAATAATCGAAGCGTCCCCTGCTAAAACTAATTGCGACAACTCAGCAATAGAAAGTGTGCAAACTTCATTTGGTTGCTCTAAAACAAAGTCAGCAATACGCTTGGATGCTGGAGTAAAGCTATCATAAAGACTACCTATAGTATCAAGGACTTTCCCTGCTCGAAGTGTATCTATTTTTCCAACCATTTAATCAATACCCTTAAAAACTCTGCTCTCGCACTATATTTCTATTGTTGTAATGTTCATATCTATGAATAGGCGCCCTATTGTATGTCATTACACTCCGAATATAAACTTTGATCTGGTGCACAACTCCATGAAGATACTCTAACACTTATCAAAAATAACTATACAAAGGAGTAAAACTCCATAATATTAAAAAAAATACAGTATAACGCCAATTGGCGTTACATTCTTCAAGACTAAGAGTATTCCTAATATGAAAAAACTAACTGGTTTGATCGCTGCTCCCCATACCCCATTTGATGATAATAACCAGGTGAACTTTCAAGAAATTGATAAAATTGCTGCTCATCTAATTAAAGATGGGGTCACTGGTGCCTACATTTGTGGTACGACCGGAGAAGGTATTCATTGTAGTGTTGCAGAAAGAAAAGCAATCGCAGAACGCTGGGTACAAGCTGCTGATAAGCAGTTAGATTTGATTATCCACACTGGATCTCTAAGCATCGAAGACAGCCTAGAGTTGACTCGTCACGCTGAAACATTAGACATTTTAGCAACATCTGCAATCGGTCCATGTTTCTTTAAACCTAGCTCAATTGATGCGCTCGTTGAATACTGCGCAACTATCGCAGCAGCTGCACCATCTAAAGGTTTCTACTACTACCATTCGAGCATGTCTGGCGTAAACTTGGATATGGAACAATTTCTGATCGCCGCAGATAAGAGAATTCCAAACTTGTCGGGATTAAAGTTTAACTGTACTGATCTTTACGAATACCAGCGCTGCCTGCGCGCGTGTGATGGCAAGTTCGACATCCCATTCGGTGTAGACGAGTTCTTACCAGCAGCTCTTGCATTAGGTGCTAAGAGCGCAGTAGGTAGCACATACAACTATGCAGCCCCTCATTTCCACGAAATCATCGCTGACTTTAACAATGGTGATATCGAAAAGGTAAACCGTGGTATGGACAACGTTATTGAGTTAATCAGAGTGTTAGTTGACTTTGGTGGAGTCGCAGCGGGCAAAGTAGCGATGGCACTGCACGATATAAATGCCGGCAACCCTCGCCTTCCATTGACGCCGTTAAGCAATGCTCAAAAAGAAACGGTTATAGAAAGAATGCGCAAAGCAAATTTTGTAAAATAATACCCTGAATATGGTAGTGGCGGAAAGTCACTACCTTTTCTTAATTATCATCAACACTTCGCAAAATCAACGAGCTACATTAACAAAACGTCTAGTATAGAGTTACAGGTAACCTAATGACTCACCGACGTCGAAAACAAGTTAATAATCACGACGCCCACCAAAATCAAAGCGATCCCAATGATCGCGAAAATATCGAGTTTTTGTCCGTAGACCAGCCAAGACAGTGCTGCGACTAGCACGATCCCTGCCCCACACCAAATCGCATATGCCACACCTAAAGACATAGTTTGAACCGTGAGAGACAACAGATAGAAAGCAAAGCCATAACCGACTAGCACTGCGGCAGTCGCGGGTAAAGAGGTAAACTGTTGCGTTTTAGGTAATAGAGAAGTCGCGACAACTTCAAGCACGATGGCGAGTGATAGCATCACTGGAGGTGGGAGAGATAAAAGCATGTTTTAGTCCACAACTATAAAATACGGCGCTCAGAATATTGTAGTTTTATTTCCGATTCATGCGATTTTCAGCAAGTAATTATTATGATGCACCTTAAAAATTCTTAGGTGTAATTCTCGATTAAACCTACGCTCAGACAAACAAAAGAGCCCACTAACTCGTGGCTAGCAGGCCCTTCATTAATCTAATCATTTAGACGCTTAATTTGCTGACGTTGAGCCTCTTAGAATATCGCGCTTCACTTCACCTTTTAGATCGGTCAAGGTTTGTTGGTCGATATCAATCAAGAAGTGGTCACTTGCTTGGCCTGTTGCGAATTTTTCAAGAATCACAAACAAACTACCGAAACGAGAGCGGAACACTTCACCTACGGTATATTGGCCAAGATCGCCTAGCTCTGAATCTACCGTGCCATCAAACTCGGCAAGCTCTCGGCTTAGCAGTTCGTATTGGCGCAGCTGTGTTTCACCAATATCACGGAATGCCAGTTCGTCTGCATTACGTAGTCTGTAGAAATCCGTCGCTAATAGCTCACCGCTCCACTCTGCAAAGTCAGCTAAGCTTAACCCCTCAGTAGATGCCAAAACCTCAGCTTCTACTTTGGCAGCCTGCCAATCTTGTTGGAATTGCTCGTAGTCATCCACACCATTTTCAACGCAAGTTCCTACGTCATAGCCCAGTTCATTTGCTAGCTGACAAACCGTGAACTGCGTTTCTAGTTGAGACATGATCATCATCTCTTCACCGTTCATGTGCATGATCATTTCACGCATTTCGATTGGCCAATCACTAGGAAGGAAACGCAAGCGCGTTAATTCACGGATATGCCAGTCAGTGAGTTCATAGTAACTCTTTGAATCAAGAATATTGATATCCCATATCTTAGCTTCTTCTTCCTCATTACTTGCGTTTGCTGTTAAGTACTCATGCTCTTCTTCGTAGTGACTAAACAGTTCGTTGTAACGAGCCACTTGGTCAATCACTACGGTTTCAACTTCGATCTGGTTATCAGGGCGAATGTTCAGCAGCTTGTAAGCTGGGATGTAACCCGCTAACGATGGCGCTTGGATATTAAAGAGCGTGTGCTGAACACCATCGATATTGAAGCTTTTCTTACCTGTATCGTTAAAGTGCATGTGACCGCCAACGTGGATGTTTAAGCCCGTTGCAGCCAATGCTCGACTGGTATTGTCATCCGGTTCACGCGCCAGTTGATGACTACCTTCACCAAACAGATCTTCAATCTCTTCAGAAGCACCGTTATAGAAATCAGTCATTGGGAAGTGTGAGAAAGAGACAAGCGTCTTGTTCTGCTCTTTCGCTGCTTTTACCACATCAGAGATCCAATCGATCACGTGTTCTTTGTGAGTCAGCATCATGTTATAGCCAGCGCTGCTTGAACCATCAAACGTGTCGCCATCGACAGAGTTATCAGACGAGTTTTCTTTAGGGCGATAGACATTCGCATCAATGGCCAATAACCACAGCCCTTTAACTGGCTCAACTAAGTAGCTGGTATCAGGTACTTCAGAACAACTTGTATAGCCACTCTCTTTGTAACTGCCACCTGTGCCTTCATAACAGATCTCGTACATACGTTGGTCAAAAGCCGCTTCTTCTTTGGCTAAATCATAGCTGTAGTTGGCACGAGCTTGGTCACTACTGTAAGGCGTTTCAAAGTAGAGATAATCTTGCTGAGGATAGAAACCGTGAGTGCCTAAGATACCCATGATCTCTTCATAGCCCCATTCGCGAACTTCTTCAGTACAAATGATTGCTAGGTTATCGCCGTCACCGGGAATGGTTGTCCACTCATCTTCATAGCCAACACACTCTTCTTTACCCCGACTATAAATACGTTGGTTCTTACCCCCTTCCCCCAAAAAGTCCGACTTACCCGCAGGGATAGTAAATGGCCTCACTGGATCGTGGTTGCCAGGCGCTGCAAAAAACTCAAGGCCGTACGTGTCACGATAGTGGTCAAAAATGCTCACTAATCCACGCATATGTACTGGCTGACCGTCGTCACTAAAGTCCCCCGGCAGTGCTACGTACTTCACACCGCGCTCAACCACATCATCAAGCGCTGCGATCATCGCGAAATAGTTTTCGTTGAATAGACGGGTAGAGTTCATCTGAGACTCCATCGTTCTGATCGTTGCATTCTTACCACTGATTGCATTAGGTAACCCTTCGAACGAGCCGTCCTGAAAATCACCGTAAACATCATGGAAATGGATATCAGGCATGAACGCCACTTGCACTGCGCTATCCATATTGCCGCTGTCATCACTTGGCGAACTTGAATTGCAACCGACCAATGCTGTTGCTATCAAGCCTGACAGTACGGTCAATGTACTATTTTTCATTTTCTCTTCCCAAAAAGTTAGAACTCAAAATTTGGCGAGGAGATTAGGTGAGAAAAATGACACTATTGTTTCTGATATCTTACAAAACGTCGCATACAGAGTGCTTATGCGACATTGCTTCAATCCTTAAAATTCAATTAGTTAGTAACGATCATGAGTATTGATGACTCTACCGTACGAATCAGTTATTAATATATAAGCCGCCATAAGACAACCACCCAAACATCAATGGTAGCTATGCATTCAGACTATTTGGATAAGTAGCCCTCCATCCAAAACCGACTCGATCCGAATAAAGTAATCACTGGGAAAACAGATCAGCTTTCTACACCTATTATTACATATGCGTAATAATAATTTTCTATTTAAGGGGATTATCAAAACATGCACTCGCACCTATACTAGCTCCAACAAAACGAGAGAGCGGAAACAATTAAGCTCAACTACTCTTAACGGGTTGAATTTAATTGCACGGTTATCCGCTGTACTGACATATATAGGAAACATCCAATGACAATCGAAATTAAACCTGGTCAAACTCATATCAAATCAAAAGCAATGGTTGCATGGGCAGCTGGCGAGCCACTAAAAATGGAAGAAGTTGATGTACAACTTCCTAAAGCTGGTGAGGTTCTAGTTCGCATCGTTGCTACTGGTGTTTGTCACACTGACGCATTCACATTATCAGGTGACGATCCAGAAGGTATCTTCCCTTCAATTCTTGGCCACGAAGGTGGCGGTATCGTTGAGATGATCGGCGAAGGCGTTACAAGTGTTGAGATTGGTGACCACGTTATCCCACTTTACACAGCTGAATGTGGCGAATGTAAGTTCTGTAAATCTGGTAAAACTAACCTATGCCAAGCGGTTCGTGAAACGCAAGGTAAAGGCCTAATGCCAGACGGTACAAGCCGCTTCTCTATCAATGGAGAGACAATTTTCCATTACATGGGTTGTTCTACTTTCTCTGAGTACACAGTACTTCCAGAAATCTCTCTAGCGAAAGTAAGCAAAGAAGCACCACTTGAAGAAGTTTGTCTTCTAGGTTGTGGTGTAACTACGGGTATGGGCGCGGTACTTAACACAGCTAAAGTTGAAAAAGGCGACAACGTTGCTGTATTCGGCCTAGGTGGTATCGGTCTATCTGCAATCATTGGTGCTCGCATGGCTGGTGCTGACCGCATCATCGGTGTTGATATCAACGAGAGCAAATTCGAGCTAGCAAAACAGCTTGGCGCGACCGACTGCATCAACCCAACTAAATTCGACAAGCCAATCCAAGACGTTATCGTTGAGATGACAGACGGCGGTGTTGAGTACTCTTTCGAGTGTATCGGTAACGTAAACGTGATGCGTCAAGCACTTGAGTGCTGTCACAAAGGTTGGGGCGAATCAGTCATCATTGGTGTTGCAGGTGCAGGCCAAGAGATCTCAACTCGTCCATTCCAACTAGTGACTGGTCGTGTATGGCGTGGTTCTGCTTTCGGTGGTGTTAAAGGCCGCTCTGAGCTTCCAGAAATCGTAAACCGTTACATGGCGGGTGAGTTTGGTCTTCAAGAGTTCATCACTCACACTATGGGTCTGCAAGATGTAAACGAAGCATTCGACCTAATGCACAAAGGTGAATCTATCCGTACTGTTCTACACATGGATAAATAATTCTCCTTGGCCTCGATTCTTTCGAGCATCGAGGCCAAAGCTATAAATGAAAAGCAACAAACTGTCTTCACCACCTCCTGCCCGGTGGGTGGTGAAACTTTAAATGACATAGACAAGTTACTCCCCAAAACCATCAACCTAACGGAGCACAATAGATGACAATCGAAAACATTAGCCAAGCAAAGGTTGCTGGTGGTTGGCATAAACAATACACCCACTTTTCTGCAACGCTTGACTGCAACATGCGTTTTGCGATTTTCTTGCCGCCTAACGCAAGCAAAGAAAACCCAGTTCCTGTTTTGTATTGGTTATCAGGCTTAACCTGTACCGATGAAAACTTCATGCAAAAAGCCGGCGCGTTCAAAGCTGCGGCTGAGCAAGGCATCGCTATTGTTGCCCCAGATACAAGCCCGCGCGGCGAAGGCGTTGCCGACAATGAAAGTTACGATCTCGGCCAAGGTGCAGGCTTCTATGTGAATGCCACTCAAGCACCATGGGACAGCCATTACCACATGTACGATTACGTGGTAACAGAGCTCCCAGCTTTGATTGAATCTTTCTTCCCAGTAACGTCTGTGAAATCTATTTCAGGTCACAGCATGGGCGGACACGGTGCCCTAACGATTGGTATCAAAAACGAAGATAGCTACCGTTCTATCTCGGCATTCAGCCCAATCACCAACCCAATGCAATGCCCTTGGGGACAAAAAGCATTCAACCAATATCTAGGCTTAGATATTGAAGAGTGGAAACACTACGATGCCTCTGAGCTTCTAAAAACCAAAGGCACTAAGCTGCCAATGTTGGTTGACCAAGGTGAAGCCGATAACTTCCTGATTGAGCAGCTAAAGCCTGAGCAATTAGTCGAAGCGGCTAAGGTAACCAATGCCGATTTAGAGCTACGTATGCAGCCAGGTTACGACCATAGCTACTTCTTCATCTCTAGCTTTATTGATGAGCACATTGAGTTCCACGCAGCTTACCTAAACAAGTAGTCACACCGATTTAGCCCACACCTTGCAAAAGCGTGAGGTGTGGGCTTTTTTGTGCCTGCTGTTTGGGCAAATACGCTGTGACTAAAGAGCAGCAACAACGATTAACACTTTCAAATACCCCGCTATACCAACAAAAAACAATACAACTAAAAGGTACGACTATGAGCTGGTTTTTCTTAATGATGGGCGTGATGGCGGAAGCACTTTCTCACGTAGCACTTAAAGCAACCGACGGTTTCAGTTTGTCTAAACCCATCCCTGCTCTATTGGTGATTTCAGGACACTTAGCTGCATTTCTATTTTTGAGCCAAGCGATGAAAGGGATGCCAGTTGGTGTAGTGCACTCTTTATGGGCGGGCTTGGCTATCGTCACCGTGAGCTTGATTTCTACGTTTGTTTACCGCCAACACCTCGATACTATGGTGTGGGTTGGTATGTTATTTGTGGCGGCAGGTGTTGTGATGATCAACCTATCTCAAGGTCACTCGCACTAGTGTAGATAGTGACTTATGAACAGTGTGTCAATTCATTCAAACTTCCTAACAGACAGGTGCCGCCTTCACTTATTCATACTCTTACAATCAACAATTCAAACCTGTTACCATAGCGTCTTCAACATCACCTATTTTGAAGGTTGCTATGAAAGCAATTAAGACTCTTTTCTTCCTGATGGTTTTATTGAGCGGTCTGTTTACCGCTTGGCTGTTTATCCCAATTCCAGCGACCATGGACAAGCAAACGCTCGACGTTCCATTAACGGAACCGTTCAAGCTTGTGGCGTACCGCAGCAACCCGAATGATGCGAGCAAGCCGCTGACTTACCACTACTATGTGATTTCTGATGTGGTTGGCGTGGACGACATGGACCCGTTCCTAGTTACCACAGACCAATTCGTGAAACTTGGCGAATTCGACGAGAACACGTTCAATTTAACGGTTAACGGCAAAATCGAGAGCTACACCAACGATTTGTGGATCAAAAAATCTGACGGCAAGCTTCAGCACTGGTACGTGAGTATCGATGCGAACTATGTTCGTTAGCGTCGAACCCAAATAGACCCGATTTAAAACTGCGCTTTGGCTTCCAAGCGCAGTTTTTGTTTCTAGCGCAATTTTTGTTTCAAGCTGCCCGCCTTAAACTCTCCCTCACTTTTTACCCATCATTGCCGTGCACTCAAGGTTTTATAAGATCTTTAGATACGATAAGCTCCACCTATACTCGACGCCCTATAAATCAAAAATAATAAAGGATCACTCGTGGAATTTACGCTCGACAAATTTAACGGCATCATCATTGACCCAGCAACAGCACCTCACAATGTTGATTCATTCAATGCCGAACTCAGCGAGATCACCGAATTTTCAAAGCAGAATAACAAAGGCATCATTTGGATTAGCTTGCCTATTTCACTCTCGCACCTTATTCCGGTGGCGACTGAGCTTGGCTTTGTGTTTCACAACTGTCTAGAAGACGAGATTACGCTGATCCACAAATCCGAGATTGTAGAGTTTGTACCTTTCATCCCTACCCACACCTTAGGTGCTGGCGCGTTGATCACCAACGAACACAACCAAGTGCTGATGATTAAAGAGCACGGCATGACGGGCTACAAATTACCGGGCGGCCATATTGAGTTGGGTGAAGGTATTGAGGAATCGGTTGTTCGGGAAACATTGGAAGAAACCGGTATCGAGGCAACGTTCGTTTCTGTGGTTGGCATGGCGACGAGACACCCGTATCAGTTTGGCAAATCGAACCTCTACTTTATTTGCCACCTTATCGCTCAAACCCAAGAGATTGCGATTCAAGACACCGATGAAATTGCAGAAGCTAAATGGATTGATGTTGAAGAGTATATTAACAACCCTGACAGCTACCCATTTAACCGCCAATTAGTCGGTTCTCTGATCGGAAAGCAAGGTTTGGAACTCACTCAGTTAGAAGGCAACTATGGCCCTGTCCACAAGCCAGAGATCTTCTTTTCGCAAAGCTAGAGCGATTCAGATATAAAAACGCCCAATTCGAATGAATCGGGCGTTTTGGTTTTACTTTTTGTTTTTCTTAATTAAGCCAACTGCGTTGTTAGTTATTCTTTGTACCCATGATTCATTCTCATACTTTTAGAACGAACCTGTATTAGAAGAAGCCCAACGGATTAGTATCGTAGCTGATCAACAGGTTCTTCGTATTTTGGTAGTGGTCGAGCATCATCTTATGTGTCTCACGGCCAATGCCCGATTTTTTGTAACCACCAAACGCCGCATGTGCTGGGTAAGCGTGGTAACAGTTCACCCAAATACGTCCCGCTTCAATGTTACGACCCATGCGATACGCTAGGTTTGCATCACGTGTCCACACGCCTGCGCCCAAGCCATACTCGGTGTCATTGGCTATCTCTAGTGCTTCTGCTTCGTCTTTAAACGTCGTTACCGCGATAACAGGGCCAAAGATCTCTTCTTGGAATACACGCATCTTGTTGTTGCCTTCGAGCATGGTTGGCTGAATGTAATAGCCATTACCGAGATCATCTGGTTGTTGCGCAATTTCACCACCTGTTAGCACTTTCGCACCTTCTTGACGACCGATTTCTAGGTAACTCAGAATCTTATCGAACTGCTCTTTTGAAGCTTGTGCGCCAACCTGAGTATCAGTGTCTAACGGGTTACCTTGTTTAATCGTTTGAGCACGCTCAACGACCTTGGCGATGAACTTGTCGTATACCGATTCATGGATCAGCACACGTGATGGACAGGTACACACTTCACCTTGGTTGAAGAACGCAAGTAGCATGCCTTCAACACACTTATCAAGGTATTCGTCTTCATGGTTAAATATGTCTGGGAAGTAGATGTTTGGAGACTTACCGCCAAGCTCAACCGTTGATGGAATCAAACTTTCAGCCGCACATTTCAGGATATGGTGGCCGACCTCTGTTGAACCAGTAAACGCTAGCTTCGCCAAACGATCGCTAGTTGCTAACGCTTGACCCGCTTCGCTACCAAAACCATTCACGATGTTGACCACGCCAGCAGGTAGAAGATCAGCGATCTTCTCCATCATCACCAAAATCGAAGTCGGTGTTTGCTCGGCTGGCTTCATCACTACACAACATCCTGCTGCCAGTGCCGGTGCTAGTTTCCAAGCCGCCATTAAGATCGGGAAGTTCCAAGGAATGATCTGCCCAACCACGCCAATTGGTTCAGGGAAGTGGTAACTCGCCGTGTTTGAATCGAGTTCTGCTGCGCTGCCTTCTTGTGCTCGGATACAACCCGCGAAATAACGGAAGTGATCGACAACCAACGGAATGTCCGCCGCTAGCGTTTCACGCACAGGCTTGCCGTTTTCCCACGTTTCAGCGACCGCGATTTCTTCTAGGTTCGCTTCAATGCGGTCGGCAATTTTAAGTAGGATGTTCGAACGTTCAGTCACACTCGTTGCTGCCCAACTTGCACGAGCTGCATGCGCCACATCGAGTGCCAAGCTGATATCCGCCTCGGTTGAGCGTGCCACTTGGCAATACACCTGACCATTCACTGGGGAAGTGTTATCAAAATACTCGCCGCTGACAGGCTTCACCCACTCGCCACCGATAAAGTTATCGTATTGCGCTTTAAAGTTAACCACTGCGTTATCACTACCCGGCTGTGCGTAAATCATAGTTAGATCCTTCTTAGATTTTTAGTCGTTGTTCATTCGTTATTGAGCTTATGTTGTCGAGCTAGCATGGCGGCTTCTCTTGAGAAGAGATCACGTGAGAAAAGAGCTCTAAAAAAGAGAGCCACCATGTTTATGCTTTCTGTTTAAAACACTGATACTTCGTGTTTTCTTCACAACAAGAACAACGCAAATCACACGCCACAACCTCAAAACTTGTTGTTAATGAATTGTAAAACTATGATTACCAAACGTTTACAACCCAAAGTGAGTTGGTATTGAACGGACGTATGGAAACCACTCCAGTGTTCAACTGTTCCAAATTGGTACACCCTCACTGTTACGACATGGAACAGTCATGCACCCTCAACAAGCAAACACCTCAGATTGGCTTTCATCCTCTTGGCACCGCAGCACAGAAGCGGGTCTAAAACAGAGACGACTTCCCGAAGACATTCGCCTTCCACAATCGATTCTTAAACAGAGACGTCACCAATCTTCGAGCTTAATTCAAATAATCGAACGTAATGCTCTACCTCTGTTTAATCAGATGTTTGCACGCACTGACAGTCGTTTGATTTTGACCGATATTGAGGGCGTCATTCTGGCAAGTTGGGGACAGGAGCGGTTTAAGGAGAAGCTGACATCAATTGCACTCAGCTCAGGGGCGTGTTGGCAGGAACAACTCAAAGGCACTAACGCGATTGGCACCGCCATTGTTGAAGCCAAGCCAGTATCTATCATTGGCGAACAACACTTCATCCACCAGCACCGATTTATCAGTTGCTCAGCAAGCCCGGTGTTCGACCATCAAGGTCAAATGGTTGGCATATTGGACATCACCAGCGAGCAGCAACAACACGACAGTTCTGTCCAATTGCTGGTTCAAAATATGGTTCAGCTTGTTGAGAACCAGCTACTGAGTCACATCCCACAAGGCACCACTCGTATTGACCTCGCGTGCGAGAAATCGTTGCTGCACAGTGGTTGGCAAGGGATAGTGATAGCCAATGAGGCTGGTGAGGTAGTAGCGCACAATCAAGTCGCCTCTCAGCTGCTGGATCAAACCTCGATCGTCGGCGAATGCATAGATACACTGTTCAACCGAACCTCATTAGACACGCCCTTTGTGTTTGAGAAACAGCACCTCAAGCAACCAACTGCAAAACGCACTCGCTCTATTTCAGCCTCGTGCGATTTGCACCATGGCGAACAAAAGATAGAACACGCTTGGCAGCAAGCTAATAAGGTTATCGATAAAGGGATCAGCCTATTAATCCTAGGAGAAACAGGGGTCGGGAAAGGCGAATTTGTTAAAGCATTACACAAACAGAGCCAACGCAAATCGTCGCCTCTCGTGGCGGTGAATTGTGGTGCACTACCCAAAGATCTTATCGAATCAGAACTGTTTGGTTACGCGCCGGGCGCTTTTACTGGCGCAAGCCACAAAGGTTTCCAAGGTAAGATCCGCCAAGCAGACAAGGGAATTCTGTTTCTCGATGAGATCGCCGACATGCCTTTAGAGGCTCAGTGTCGATTGCTGCATGTTCTGCAAGACAAATCCGTGGTGCCAGTAGGTTCAAATCAGAGTTACCAAGTCGATTGTCAGATCATCGCCGCCACTCATAAAAACTTAGAACAGTTGGTCGCTACGGGGGAATTTCGACAAGATCTCTTTTACCGCCTGAATGGCTTGGCCTTTACTCTGCCAAGCCTGCAACATCGACAAGACAAGCACGCCCTAATCGAACACATTCATCGTAAATACGCCGAAGACGAACAGACAATCTGCCCGCACTTAATGAGCTTACTGTGCGCCTATTCTTGGCCGGGTAATGTCCGCGAGTTAGATAACTTACTTAAGGTCGCAGCTTTATTGGCAAGTGATGAACGACAACTCACGCTAGAACATGTACCTAGCCACCTTGCTCAACATCTCACGTCGTTAGCACACGATAATCAGCATCAACTAATGACTCCAAATGCCATCAAAGGTACAGCGAATTCCGATTTAAGAAGTACCGTTGAAGAAACCTTGCTGCAAACCTATCAAGCGAACCAAGGCAACATCAGCAAGACATCTCGAATACTGGGCATCAGCCGTAATACCATTTATCGAAAGCTGAAAAGCTTAGGCATTCTTCAATAAAACATGAACAATGATTTGGATGCTCTAATTGAGCATCCAAAGTAGAAACACACACTTTATAAGTGGATATACAGTGCTTCGGACTAAATTAAAGTGTGAGTAAAGTCACGTAATAAGTAATCCATATTCAGGACACCCTCAAACTACAACCTATTGATTTGCCGACAAATAAATATCATTAATAAATTTAAAAGATCAATGAATACAAATAGCTAATGAAATACTAACGGCCATTTGCTTACCTTATAGAACCCGCCTGCAAGATATAAATCTGAGTACTATGCAATCCTATTTATAATTTTGATCACCCTATTCTTTTTGTGTTCATTATTTTGAATTTTCCATTCACTTATCTTGTTTAAAATCTCTGGGAAATTACCAATATTTGGCTATAGGGATCATATGTTTAACAGTATACGTACGCGAATTGCGGTGAGTGCAGGTGGAGCAATGGCTTTCACTCTGTTGATCGCAATGGGCATGACCACCAGCGCCTTTACCGATGTGAACAAACAAGTCACTGAAAAAGTAAAGACGCAGCTGACAGACGCCACAACGACAGATTTGCAAAACACGGCCATTCAACAAGGTTTGAACATTGCTAACCAACTTGATCCTGTACTAGCAAACCTTAAGCAAGCACGATCCATAATTGAGTTAAGTTCAGAAACCAACGCAAGCGCAGACCTTATCGTTAAACAGTTTACTGCCGCCTTGGAAGCACAAAACAAAGCTGTATTTGCGGGCTACATGGTTTGGGAGAACAAGACTTGGCCACAACAAACCGATCTGAATAACGAGATCAGCTTGGACACCGAATTAGGTTTTAACAGTCAGGGCTACCTTGCGCCTTTCTTCTCTCCAAATGATCAGAACAGCTTTGATGCCGTCGCAATGGAGAGCTTTAGCAATACCGAGCTAAACAGCAACGGTGAGCGCAAAGACGACTGGCACTTAATGCCATACCAAACCGGTAAGACATTTGTGATGGAACCCTATTTCTATCCAGTTCGCGGTAAGCAAGAGCTCATTACTACCATCAGCCAACCAATCAAACAAGACGGGAAAATCATTGGCTCAATTGGTTTTGATTTGTCTTTGTTTGAGCTTCAAAGCCAAAGCGAATTGCTTGCACGTAACTTGTTTGATGGCGAAGGAAAAATCCTTATCACATCATGGAAAGGCATAACGCTGGCTAACAGTCGTACTGGAAACATGGTGGGTAAAAGAGTCTCTTCTGAATTGGAATCCGAATGGTCGACAATTCAATCTATCGCTAAACGAGAAGGCGCCGGCCTTGTTAATTTCGGCGGAGATGAGTACGCAATTACCGCAATTGATACCAGTGATGCTCCTTGGGTAGTCATGGTGTCGGTTCCCAGTAGTCACCTTACAAAAAGCGTCGACGACTACACGCAATGGAGTGATGCACAGAATTCAAAAGCACTTGAAAAAGGTGTGTGGGCGGGGATCATCGCAGCTCTTCTAGGCATAGCCTCAATGACATTCATTGCCAATTCGCTGGGCAAAGTACTGAACAATTTAGTGGATCGCTTTAAAGATGCAGCACAAGGCGAAGGTGACTTAACTTACCGCATTGAAGTGAAAGGGAAAGATGAAACTGCTCAGCTTGCACACTGGTTCAATACCTTCCTATCTCGTATGCAAGAGATGCTACTTACCGTGATGGTAACGGCCGACCAAGTGGATAAAAACGCAACAGAAGGCCAAGCTAGAGCTGAAGTTTCACGTGACCAGTTGAACTCTCAGGTTAACGAGGTGAACTCACTTGCAACCGCGATCAATGAAATGAGTGCAACTGCGCAAGAAGTGGCAAGTTCAGCGGTTCAAGCAGCAGCGGCAGCAAGCCAAGTGCAAAGCAACAGTCTCAATGGCATGACACGCATGGACAATGCCGCCAGCGCTGTAGACAGCTTGGCTGTGCAGGTTAACGATGCGCAGCAACAAACACAGAACCTAGTCGATTCGAGCACCGCTATTCAAGGTATCTTGAGCGAGATTGGTGGTATTGCAGAACAAACAAACCTACTAGCGCTTAACGCTGCGATTGAGGCTGCACGTGCGGGTGAAGCAGGACGAGGCTTTGCTGTCGTGGCAGATGAAGTACGTAACCTCGCAAATCGCACTCAAGGCTCGACAGAGGAGATTCGCTCGATGTTGGCTCGCCTAGAACAAGAGACTCAATCTATCGTGATATTGATGGAGCAAAGCCAGAAGCAAGCGAACGATACCAAAGGGGAAACCCAAGCTGCACACCTCGCCTTGTCTGAAATCAACCAAGCAATTGAAGTGATTAACGACATGAACAATCAGATTGCTTCGGCTGCCGAAGAGCAAAGCTCAGTGTCAGAAGAGATTAACCGCAATGTAGTGATCATCAATGACACCGCTGTGGAAGTGATGGACACCATGACATCATCAGTAGCAATCAGTAACGAACTGACCGTAAAAGCTGGAGATTTACACGGTGAGTTAAGCAAGTTTAAGCTCTCTTAACTCACGCTCAGTCTTCCATAAAAATAAGGCCGAGAAACGCAATGTTCTCGGCCTCTTCATTTCTTAATTCCCGCTCAGCTTCAAACTCATCGATTACAGTTCATCTATTAGATTTTACGGAACCAAGCTCGCCTAACAAAACTTTCTAAATAAACTATCCCAACAAACAAAGCTAATCAGAGTCCAACTCGACAAGTTGATTGAGCACTTCTTTGTCTAACACGGGGTGATGTTTACTCGCTAAGATCAGTACAATATCCACTGCTGGTAACGGCGGCATATCCTCAAGAATTTTCAAATCCGGAGTCACGCTGAGCTTACCCATTGCACCAATCGCTAAGCCAGCTTTGACGATAGCACGTTGTGCAGACGCCGTATTACTGCACGCCAATAACTGATAGGGCGTACCCTGCTTAGTTAAACCATTCACTGCTGCAGCGTGATATTTACAGTCCGTTTGAAACAAGGCTAATGGAACAGGCTTGGAACCATCAAACGCATAATCAGGGCTACTAATCCAAACCCCAATATCACTAGTGAGCCAATGCCCCTCTTCGCTGTCAGGCGCTCGAGTGACAATCGCCGCATCTAAACGGCCGTCATCCAACCACTCTCTCAGCGTAATGCTGGGCAGGCTGAATATTTGGATTGAGCACGTAGGCTCTGCTTGCTGTAACAGGCGAATCACTTTCGGCAGAATGGTGTCGTTATAGTCTTCTGGACAACCCAAACTAAGTGGCTTTTTGTCTTCATAACGCTTTACTTGCTTTAGCGCAGTATTGTGGAGGGCGACCAACTGCTCCGCATGAGAACGCAGCGCTAAGCCCGCTTCAGTCAGAATTAAATTACGTCCTTCTTTCTGGAAAAGAGTCACGTTGAGTTCTTCTTCCAACTTTCGCATCTGAGCACTGAATGCCGATTGGGTGCGATTGATCTGTTTCGCGGCACGCGTAAAGCTACTGGTTTCTACAAACGCGAGAAAGCCTCGCAAAGCATCAATATCCATATTGAAATCACCACCCATCGTTTTTATTAATGTATTACATCAAAATTATCCGTTAGTGCGCCGCAATACAATCCCCTATGCTCAAAAGCGTCCCTAGGCTCAAAGCATATCCACCAAACGCAAGGAAGCAACGATGCAGCTTTATATTGGAAACCAGAACTACTCAACTTGGTCACTGCGCGCATGGCTAATATTCGACAACTACAACCTGAATACAGAAATCATCAAGCTCAAACTCTTCACCTCTGATTTTTACGACACTCTGGCAAAAGTGACACCAACGGCTAAGGTTCCAACCTTAGTTGATGGTGACGTTGCGGTGTGGGATTCATTGGCGATTCTCGAATACGTTAACGACGCCCACTTGAACGGCGCAGCGTGGCCTAGCTCAGTGAAAGAACGCGCCCATGCCCGAGCAGTTTCCGCAGAAATGCACTCTGGATTTTTTGCCGTCAGAAATGAAATGCCGATGAACTGCCGCGCTCAACGAAAGCTTGCTTTGAGTGAAGAAGCATTGAAAGACATCGCTCGTATTGATGCCATATGGTCGACGCAAATGGAACAATATCCAGAAGGTTGGTTATTTGGTGAATGGTCGATTGCCGATGCGATGTTTGCACCTGTGGCGTTGCGTGTAGAAACTTATGGAATAGAGCTTTCAGAAAAAGCAAAACAATATCAGCAACGCGTGCTCAACAGCCCATCAATACAAAAATGGCTGGCAGAGGCAAGCTTAGAAACCGATGTGGTTGAAGAGGACGAGGCAGGCGAGACTGTATAAATAGTTAGCAATGAGTCTCGATAAGGGCATCGAGACTCGTTCAATATTAGATGATTAAAAAGCGATTTCCTTACCGGCTATTCTTCAGCAGCGCTGTCTTGATGATCATTCGGTTCAAACTCCAAAACATCACCAGGTTGGCACTCTAAAACTTCACACAGCTTATCGAGTGTCGATAGCCTTACCGCTTTGGCTTTACCATTTTTTAATACTGATAAGTTGGCTTCAGTAATCCCAACTTCTTTTGCCAATGTCTTCAATCGCATTTTTCGTTTGGCCATCATAATGTCTAAATTAATGCGGATAGTCATGACAAGTCCTTTAAATGGTTTGGCTATGTTCGTCAGCCAGAATATAACCTTCTTTCATCACCCATGAGATGATCAAAATAATTATACCCAATATCAGTGTTAAAAAGTCCATACCAACAAAACTAATCTCAAAGATACGCTCACCTGGTGGATTATTGAACGACAGAATCACTGACATCAATGAACCATAGATAACTGAACCTAATACCCAATAAAACAGGCTATATCCGAGCTTCTGGTAAGACATTGCGTTTTCTAAAGAGAAGATCTCACCTCGCTCATAGTTACGGAATAAACGTATGAGAACCATCAGTGCGTACATAAGGATGCTGGACATCAATAAGCTTGTGAACGCAGCAACGATTCTTGTTGTCATAGTAAGCGGTAACATCGTGAAATACCCGATGTCGTAGGTAAGATAAAAAATGCCCGTCGCACTAATAAAGTCATAGGGAGTCTCAACTGTTAGCCAGAAGTAGCACACCATTATAGGGGTAAGTACAAAAAGGGATTGCAATAGCATACGTACGCGTCGGCTTTGTTTTTGGATGTTGGACATACTTAGATTCCTGTTGAATTGATGAAGGGGATATTAAGATCAAAACAAATGATGATCAATAAAAAATTATCGATAAACGATAATTTTATATCGACTTGAGTTTGGTAACATAAGGCTAATCTAGTATGCGTACTATCAATAGAATGAGATGACAACCACCAGGTTCTAAAAGCTCCAACCCAATAATCCATTTTCATCAGACTTCCATTTACTTCCTAATAATTTGATCGATTGTGATCGCCTAATCACAATGTGCAGATGTGATTGTTTATATTCAACGAAACTCAAATCATTAAGATAAACATCATGTTACGAGCAACTATCGCATTACTCAGCGTGGCCAGTTTCGCTGTATCTGCCAATGTCACCCTTCCCTCCGGAGAAGACTGGATCAATCACGCCTCTGAAGGGCTGGCACCTTACTGGCTAATGCCTAGTGCTCAGGGAGAACCGATAGGCAACTTCCCGACATTTCGTTGTGATGATGGCACCTTGCTCGATGTGTCTGATGTGTGTCCTGAATTAGACAGAGGCTGGATCATTCCCCACTTCGGCAAAGAGTTTACGCGCATGAAATCACGTCAAACTTATGCCTATGGCGTGCTCTACCATCTTACCGGAGACAAACAGGCTTTAGCGCTTGCCAAACAAGGCGCCTACTACCTCATTGATCAACTAGAAGATAAGAAAAATGGTGGCTTTATTGGCTACACAAAAGAGGGCAAAGCTGGTCAGAATTGGCAGCAACGTACCTCTCAAGATCAAGCGTATGCACTAGTAGGCCTCGCAATGTATTACTACCTGACGCAAGACAAAAAGGTGGAAGAAGCTCTCATCGCCCAACAAGCGTTTATCTTTGATAAGTATCGACTTAGCGACAACAGTGGTCTTGCTTGGGTACTTACTGACGGTGAAGATGGAAAAGCCACACGACGTGAATTAGTCGCGCAACTTGATCAGATTAACGGTTACATGCTGTTAGTCGCCCCTTTGTTGAAAGAGCCCACCAAATCAAAATGGCTTGATGACCTGAATTGGCTCACACAAACCATGGTCGATCACTATCATTCTGAAGATGAACAACGCTTCTACGGGGCTATTCACGATAAAGCAGCGATGATGCCAAATGCTAATCACAATGATTTTGGGCACACCATCAAAGCGTATTGGATGACTTACCTTACCGGCCAAACATTGAATAACTCTGAATGGAAAGAGTTTGGCATCAAAGGGATGAAGCACACCTTAGAGCAAGCTCAATACCAGAAAGAGTTCGTGAGCGTGTCCCAATATTTTGGCGAGGAACTTCAGAATGCGTGGAAAGGACAAGAGATTACTGGGTGGCAAAGCAGGCCAAACACGAATTGGGCTTCGTCATGGGAATGGGCAGAGCTCGATCAAGCGGCCATGACGGTATCGCTTGTCGATGGTTCAATGAAAGACGTACTGCAATACACGCTACCGACCTTTCATGATGTGTGGGTAGATCATAAATACGGTGGCGTAGGGCTTGAACCTAAACGCACTAAGGCTTTCCATTGGGGTAATGCCTATCATCAATTCGAACATGCGTTAGTTGGTTATTTGTATGCTCAGCAAGTTGACGCTAAACCCGCGGTCTTGCATTACGCAAGGCCAACCAACAGCAAGATGCCAATAGAACCTTACTACTATCAAGGGGATGTGGTGAAGTTGGAGAGTCAAGTTGATGGAACGCAGAAGGTCAGCTTCAATAACATTCGACCTTAGCGTCTGATACTCACTCGTCGATACTTTAGCAGAGGTTAACCGTTAAGACAGAAGATATGAGTCACTAGTCGTTAGCAAAGCCTGAGAAGAAAGAAGCTTTTCAGGCTTTTGAAATACGGTTGACCGGCATTTATTGGTAGGGTTTGAAATTGGTCTTTAAGCAAATAAACCTTATCGGTTCCCAATTAAGAGGGAACAAGGCCTTGCGAAAATCACTTCTTCTTGTTCTGCTCAACCAGCTTTTCATTCCACGCTACGTTACCGTCTCGCTTGCTAACATCATACTCAGAACAAAACTGCGATATGGTCATGTTGTTGTCGCCAGTTGCTAGCTTTAGTGCTAACTGCACTTGCTGAAGCTTGCTTTGCAGACGAAGGTTTTGGCCTGCCTTTGGGCTTTTTTCTTTGGCGAACTTTAAGGCGGCATGTTTACGCTCGGCAGCCCCCGCTCGACGATCGGCTTCTGATAATAGATATTTTAGCTGCGCGACACTTTTCCCCTTTTTGAAAGCAGGTTCAAGCAGTTCAACACACTCATCAAATGATGGATTTATAACATACGGATCAATTTTGTGCGCTTGTTGGCGCATCCACTCTAGTGCGAGCTTTTCATCTGACATTTTGCGATCTTTACCAATAAAACAGCCGTACATGGTATCGCTCAATAGCAAACCGCTGCAATAAAAAGTTGAGCAAGTTTTGCCTTTTTAACGAGTACTTGTCGTCAGGTATCAATAACGACAAATCGGACAGCGGACCCAGCCCCGCTACAAAGAGCCAAACTTGACGCTATTGATACCTCTTTCGGCCTTTCTAACGCATCACAAACAGCTCTTTGTGATAATTCTGCTCAACATTAAACTTGCACGCATCGAGTTCTTTTTTAAGCGATATTGAGAACCGCTCTGGCCCGCAGAAATACAGCTCATAATCGTTTAAATCACCACACTGGTGAGCAATGCGTTCAGCGTTTAATCGAGGTGAGTGTAAGGTATCTATCACGTTCAACTTCACTCCGACTTGATGTGCAAGGTGCCATAGCTCATCCACCAAATGCTCATCGACACCATGAGTGCAATAGAATAGCTCGATGCGAGTGTGAGTCTTCTCTGTTTTGAGCGCTTCAAGCGTTGCAAAAAACGACGCTATCCCGACACCACCAGCAATCCAAATTTGTGGCTTACTTAGGTCAAACTCAAGTCGCCCATAAGGCCCTTCCACCGTAACCGCATCGCCCGCATTTACTCGTTCATAAAGACCATTCGTAAAGTCACCCAATTCTTTAATCAAGAAGCGCAGTTCTGAGTCTTCGCTACCTGACACAATGGTAAACGGATGCGGGTCTTCGTTACCAAAACGCAAGTACGCAAACTGCCCTGCTTTATGGCCTCGCCAAGATGTATCGGGCTTTAATACTAACTCCATCACTTCAGCTTTTGGAAAGTAACGAGTGGAAGAAACAGCAGCAGAGTGACGATTACGACGCCCGACAAAACCCAACAAACTGTAAATCGCCGCGATAGATCCAATCAAAGCAAATGCCACCGTTAGGTAATAAATAGGCTGTCCCCAATAGGCATGTTTGAGCAATAATACCGAGTGAAGCGCGATCAACAGATACGCGAAAGACATCAAGCGATGCGACAATTTAAACGGTTTGTATTTCACTGCCGCCCACAACGACGCCACCAGTAAAACGAGTAATAAGTAAAAACCCCATTCTCCAATGTTTTCAGCAAAGCCGTGTAGTCCATTGACCCACGCTTCCCAACCAGACAAAGTTCTTGCCGGGCCTGAACCGTCATGACGAACAGGTTTCGCCAACACACCTGACATCACTAGCCACTTAGGGATCTGGTACCACAACCAGTGCGTCACACCCAATGCAACGCCACCTATACCCAACCATTTGTGGACTCGATACGCTTTATCCATACCGTTGAGCCAATTCTCAACCATAGGTAAACGCGTCGCCAAGATCATGGTGATGGACATTAACATCAGAGACAAAATACCCGAGTACTGAATCATGGCCGAGCGCCATTCAAATACGTTGCTTGAAGCGAAGAGTTGCGGTTCCATCGCAAACCAAAAGGCTGACATTGTGGCAATCATTGCCCAGATGATATTGCGGACTGTTTTCATTTTTAACACTCATAAAGACGACATCATTACTTTAGCGTGCGTGATGTAAAGCGACGTCAACATGCGTAAATCTATGCAAAGAGACACGCTCAACTGATCGATAACGGATGCTTCTGCGTAAATATGGTTTGGCTAATGAACACGTTCGTCGATAACAATGGGAAACAAAAAAGACATGAAGGACATGAACCTTTCAAGACAAGATATCCAAACAATGGATCAGCGAGAACGCGCTCGCTTAATCAACTCCTTATCAGGATTCAAAAGCGCCAACCTAATTGGTACGTGTGATAAACAAGGGCTAGAAAACCTTGCTGTGGTGAGCTCTGTGGTTCATTTAGGGTCGAATCCACCTTTATTTGGCTTCATAGTTCGACCAGCAGAAAGTCGTCGCCATACATTAGAGAATATCCTAGAAACTCGACACTTCACCATCAACAGCATCGGTGCTGATTTTGTTCAGAAAGCGCATCAAACCTCGGCTCGTTATCCAAAGACGGCATCCGAATTCAAAGCCGTCGGCCTCACGGCTTACTATGACGACATGTTCCCCGCGCCATTTGTTTTAGAAAGCAGTCTCAAAATAGGGTTAGTTTTGAAAGAACAGATATCGATTGAGAGCAATCAAACGCAAATGTTGATTGGAGAGGTCATTACGATTCAAGCACCCAAACGTGCAGTGATGCCGGATGGCTACCTTGATTTAGAAGCGCTAGATTTAGTCACGATTTCAGGGTTAGACAGCTACCATGTCACTCAAAGGCTTCACCGCTTAAGTTATGCCAAGCCAGACAAATCTCTGTTTCCGCTGACTCGTGAAGGAAACCCAACATCATGGGAAGCTCGTGAGCTCAATTTAAGCTAATTTTGTTCGGTAATTTAGTCACAAAGGTGTTAACTTTCTCAGCTTAACTCAGTGCGCACACAACGATCTGAGCTACATCTACCGCCATTTCCAAGGACTCTTTTGAAGTTAACTCACTTTAAGTACAAGACTCGCAAAGGCCCAGATTATCGGCATGGCGATCAGGTGTCTTTCATGGACATCAAACAGACCTTCGGTATGGGCAGCATTCGCGTGGGCGCTTGGGTTTCTAAAGAAGAGAAGGAGCTGGCTGCG
This sequence comes from Vibrio lentus, assembly GCF_030409755.1. Classification (NCBI taxonomy): domain Bacteria; kingdom Pseudomonadati; phylum Pseudomonadota; class Gammaproteobacteria; order Vibrionales; family Vibrionaceae; genus Vibrio; species Vibrio lentus. The sequence goes on along the minus strand of NZ_JAUFQE010000001.1, from coordinate 1,572,620 downwards.
AATCTGATATTCGACTCGTTAGCAGACTTGGCTTACATCCTGGCTTTGCCACCAGAAGCAATTGGCTTGCGTGGCACATTAGGCTTAGCGTTCGGCAGTGGCGGCAGAAAGGGTGTACAAGCACACTACGCGCCAAACCAAAGAGAATTAGCCCTCGCTAAAAACGCAGGGGCAGGTGCGTTAGCGCATGAGTTCTGGCATGCATTTGACCACTACATTGCCGAAAAAGCGTTTGAGATTGGTGACACCTCCGGTCCTCGCAAGCAAATCTTGTTCGCCAGTGACTGTTGGCTACACGATAGAAAAGTGCGACCTCATCCATTAAACGAGAGTTTGATGTCTGTATTCGATGCCACACTACTCAATGACAACAACCTAGATAAACACGACTACGTTGCGCGCAGCGTTATTGCAGACAAGGCAACGTCGGCTCGTTACTTCTCACTACCAACAGAAATGATGGCGCGAGCCTTTGAAGCTACGATTGAATCCTGCTCAGATATCGAGAATTCTTACTTAGTCGATGGCACGACCAAACCGGATATGTTCCCTCTCTATCCAGACCTCAAGCATCGCAAAGAAATTTATCAAGCGCTGCAAGGTTACTTCGCACCGTTGGGTCGATCTCTAAGTAAGTAACCTTCGAGTCGTTAGAGGTTAGAGATGATCCATCAGAGAAAAGCGTTTATAGTCCAAACATACACTTCAACATCCATGATTTAGAGGCAGTAATGATCAGTTGGCCATCTTTGGTAAAACTCGACGGTGATGATGAGCTTATTTACGTCGCATCCGAACACGAATTTCAAGCAGAATGCTCAGACATGATCTTGGGCGAAGATGATTACCTCATCGATTCTGAAGGCGACAGCTACTCACTTGAATCGAGATCAAATCAACTGTCTCTAGCTAAACGAGCTGAGCAGTATTCAGTTGAAAACGTGACTAAACTGATTCGAAATCACGAGTTCCAGAAAGCAGAAGTGTGCCTAATGAAAATCCACTTCCTGACTATCGAAGAAGCGATTCAGTCTTTGGCTTTTGAACCTCGTTAATATTGGTTTAGATTCGAATTGGAACGTCCAACAGTACAAACAAAAAAAACAGCGCCTCAATAGGCGCTGTTTTTCGTTTCTTATCTCGTTATCGCTAGTTTAATTAAGTGACCGAAAGCTAGATTAAGCGATAAAAATCTGAGCCAGTGCGTAGCCTAAACAACATGCACCGACTACACCGATTAAACCCACTGACATGAACGAGTGGTTGAAGTACCACTTACCAATCTTGGTGGTGCCAGACACATCGAAGTTTACCGTTGCGATGTCTGATGGGTAGTTCGGGATGAAGAAGTAGCCGTAAACCGCTGGCATCAAGCCGATAAGCAGTGCTGGATCTAATCCTAAACCAAGACCAACAGGTAACATCATACGAGCCGTCGCGGCTTGCGAGTTCACCACAACCGATACGATGAATAGCGCTAGTGCAAACGTCCATGGATAGTTGGTCACCATTTCCACGATGCCAGATTTAAACTGAGGCATTGCGTATTGGAAATAAGTATCTGACATCCATGCGATACCGAAGATAGCAATCGCCGCCACCATACCGGATTTAAATACCACGCCATTTGGTACATCACGTGGGTCAGTTTTGGTTGCCAACAAGATGATACCGCCGAAACAGAGCATCATCATTTGGATGATCACCGACATCTTGATTGGCTTGTCGCCGTCTACGATGGTTCTGATCTCAGGCACCATCGCCACGATAACAATCACGACAATCGACAATAGGAAAATCAATACCGCATTACGCGCCGAAGTTGGCAGTACTTCATCCAAAGACGTCGCGGTGGTGCTTTCGATACGTTTTTTCCACTCAGGATCTTTTAGACGCGCTTGGTATTCAGGATCGTCGTTCAGTTCTTTACCGCGTTTCAAGCTATACAGAGAAAGCAAAAGTGTGCCGAACAGCGTTGCAGGAACCGTCACCATCAAAATAGAAAGCAGAGTAATAGAGTGTTGGATATCAGAAAGCTGTGCGAGGTAATACACCACTGCTGCCGAGATTGGAGATGCCGTGATAGCTAGCTGAGAGGCAACAGACGCAGCCGCCATTGGGCGCTCAGGACGAATACCATTCTTCAACGCAACATCGCCGATGATTGGCATAATTGAGTAAACCGCGTGGCCAGTACCCAATAGGAAAGTCATCGAGTAAGTCACGAACGGTGCTATCAAGGTGACGCGTTTCGGGTTCTTCCTCAGTACCCTTTCCGCAACTTGTAGCATGTATTTCAAGCCACCCGCCGCTTCGAGGATCGAGGCACAAGTAACAACAGCGAGGATGATCAGCATTACGGTGACAGGTGGAGACGTTGGTGGCATCTTGAAGACAAACACCTCGATAACCAAGCCAATCCCAGAAACAACACCTAAGCCGATACCGCCATACCGAGACCCGATATAAAGTACGACTAATAAAAATAGAAACTCAAAATACAACATAAGCAACCTTGCTAAAAATGTGGACTAATTCTATTTTGTCCGTAAGTTCCTCCATTTACTTTTTGCTTGGTCACACTATGATTGCAGGCTTCCGCAAATTGTTTTTTATAAGATTATAGTCACGCTAACACGCCTGTAAGTTTATGAATTGTAATAGGAAGCTAGGTACTCAACCTAGATTTGTTATGTATGATAACCATTCTTGTGTCTGTTAGAACGGTATGACCTATAAAATATCAAGCTCATAACTTAACGATATCATTCCAAAGCGAATCAATTAGATTACAGCTCATCCAGAGGCATATTACTGAGCCAATTCTGCATATTCTCACGTAACACTGACTCGCCTATCTCCAGACACTATGTCAAAATACTCGCCCTCACCACGACAACACAGAAAGAACCACGGATATGAATTTCCAAGCTGCTATTTTTGATATGGATGGACTGCTGCTCGACACCGAGCGACTTTGTATGCAGGTTTTTGAAGAAGCATGTCACGCGCAAGGTGTTCCGTTTTTGCAGGATGTTTACCTAGGCATCATTGGCTGTAACGCAAAAACCATCGAACAGATCTTTAGAAATGGCTACGGCGAAGGGTTAGATTACCCAGCATTGAACAATGAATGGCGCACTCGCTACAGTGCGATTGTTAAGCACCAGGCTATCCCAGTTAAAGATGGCGTGATTGAGCTTCTTGAATGGCTGAAATCAAACGACATTCCAATCGCGGTTGCGACCTCAACTCAGCTTGATATCGCTAAAAAGAAGCTTGAGCTGGCTGGCCTAGATTCTTACTTCACCTCACTAAGCACAGGCTGCGAAGTGACCAATGGTAAACCTCACCCAGAGATCTACTTACTAGCGGCAGAACGCCTAGGTGTTGCCCCTGAAACCTGCCTAGCGTTTGAAGACTCAAACAACGGTATTCGCGCATCAATGGCAGCCAACATGATCAGCTTCCAAATCCCTGATTTAGTAGAGCCATGTGACGAAGTAAAAGCGCTTGGTCACACGATCAGCCCTTCTCTGCATGATGTGCTAGCACAGCTTCAACAAGCTGCAGCTTAGGCTCTGATTACCGTTGATAACGCTTTAATCAACACAGAATAACCTTTCTATTAAGCCGACTCACAGAGTCGGTTTTTTTGTGGGTATTCCTTTTATAAAAGATAAAAACTCGCGCTTGAAACTGTTAAAGTCGATATGAAACGACACTGATCGATAAGCAACATTGATAATGGAGAAAGGGACGCGTGATAGAAAAATTTGAAAGCCAACTGATTGATTTTGCGCAACAAGAGATGACACAAGATGCCGCGCACGACATCAGCCATATTAAGCGCGTAGTCAAAACTGCCAAGGCTTTATGTACTCAAGAACAAGCTAAGCTTGAAGTCGTGCTGCCCGCCGCTTACCTTCATGATTGCTTCACCTTTCCAAAGAACCACCCAGACCGCGCTCAAAGCTCAAAAATGGCGGCAGACAAGGCCATCTCTTTCCTCAAATCTATCGAGTATCCTGCACCCTACCTTGATGAAATTCATCACGCGATTGTCACGCACAGCTACAGCGCCAACGTCACACCTGAAACGTTAGAAGCTCAAATCGTCCAAGATGCCGACCGCCTAGATTCTCTCGGTGCGATTGGTATTGCACGCTGCCTGTACGTCGGTCAAAGCTTTAACGCTGAACTCTATAACCACGAAGATCCATTCGCTGAACATCGTGACTTGGATGACAAGCATTACAGCGTCGACCATTTCTACGTGAAACTGTTTAAGCTAGCCGGAACCATGAATACAGAATCCGCCAAGTTAGAAGCCAATAAGCGCACCGATTACATGCGTGGTTTTCTCGCTCAATTAGCGACAGAAGCTTAACGGCTTAGAAAACAGACACACGATAAGGAAGAGGGAAGGATATGGAAATAAAGCGCTTTAAAGCATCCGACGCCGACGAGATCGTCACTTGGTTCACATCACTCGAAGACTACGTACTATGGGGCGGACGAACCTTTGGTTGGCCGTTAGAAGCCGCCTCCATCATTGAACGTTCTCAAGAGCCCCATGTCGAGCTTTACACATTCTCCACATCTAGCACTAACTCGAATGCCAATGAATTACTTGGCTTTATGGAGTTTCAGCGTATGTCAGACAGTGAGCTTCGCTTTTGCCGAGTCGCGATTCACCCAAGCCAACGTGGTAAAGGGCTTGGGCAGTCCATGATAGAAAGTGCATTAGAAGCGGCGAAAGAAATACCAGATGTCACCACCATCACCTTAGCCGTATTCAAGCAAAACTATGGTGCGAAACGATGCTACGACAAAGCCGGCTTTCAAGTGGTAGACAAAGAGCCGAGCGTCAAAGAGTTCAATGGCAAAACGTGGCCCCTGTATCAAATGGAATTAAAGCTCGGCTAGTTTGTTTTGATCAACAAACTGGTTTTAATTGCTAGATTCAACCCCATATCATTAAGCATTGGCTACACACTCAAGATACACAGATGTAATTTGGAACCTTCAATGACCCAAGAAAAATTCGACACTATTTATCAACGTGCAGCTCACCGCAAAGGCGGAGCAGCCGAACTCGAAAAGATTGTTCGTGCGCCCCTTTCACAAGCCGAGCTATCACAAATCACCGACGATCGTTGGCTAGCCGCCTTTACTGAAAAAGTATTCCAGTGTGGTATTTCATGGAATGTAGTGAGAAAGAAATGGCCGCAATTTGAAGAAGTGTTCTTTGAATTCAATATCGAAAAAATGCTGATGCTGCCGAATGAAATGTGGGAACAGAAAGCGCAAGACCCGCGCATTATTCGTCACCTTACTAAGGTGATGACCATCCCTGCCAATGCCACCATGATCCACAACGCCAAGCGTGAAGCCGATTCATTCTCGCAAATGGTTGCCGATTGGCCATCAGAACGTATCACTGAACTTTGGGATTACCTGAAAAAACACGGCAAGCGATTAGGCGGTAATACTGGCGCCTACACTCTGCGCCAAATGGGTAAAGATACCTTCATCTTGTCATCAGATGTTGAAGCACACCTACGCAGTACCGATGTGGTGGATAGCGGTCGTAACACCAAGCGAGCACAACTGGCAGCGGGTAAAGCCTTCAACGAATGGCAACAACAGTCAGGTCGTAGCTTGAGCGAAATCAGCCAAATCGTTGCCTACAGCTGCGGTGATAATCGAGTTTAGTTAAATTAAAAATGGCTTAAAGCTAAAGATTGCACACAGTTCCCTGCAAACAAAATGTTATAAGTCATTAACAAATAAGCGTGCATCGCACTTTCATCCGGTGGCATTGTATAGATAAATGTATACAATATAGAGTAATACTCATGAATTATTCTCGACCAACTCAACTCGACTAAACAAGGGTCCTTATCTCTATGACAGTTCTCAAAAACTCTGTCTCCAAAGGTGTAAAAACGAAAGTAACAGGCCAGACTCAAGACGATGTTGTTTACTGCCATATCTTCGACGCGATACTAGAACAAAGGCTGCCACCAGCCACCAAATTAAGCGAAGAAGCGTTAGCAGAAATCTTTAGCGTTAGCCGCACCATTATCCGCCGTGCCTTACTGCGTCTTTCTTTAGAACAAGTTGTGGTGATCCGTCCTAACCGAGGAGCCGTGATTGCTGCGCCAACGGTTGACGAAGCCAAACAAATCTTTAAAGCACGTGAAGTGATGGAAATTGCTATCACTGAGCTGGCGGTGAAAAACGCAACCAAAGCTCAAATAGAAGAATGCAGAAAATTAGTCGCGAAAGAGAACTGTGCTTTCGACCAAGGTGATTACGGCTCTGGCTTACGTCTATCTGGTGAGTTCCACATCAAATTGGCTGAAATGGCTGAGAACGCGCCACTGCTGGCTTTCCAACGCAGCTTGGTATCGCAAACCTCACTGCTGATCGCTCAGTACGAAACGGGCAACCACTCGAACTGTTCTCTAGACGAACACTCAGGCTTACTGGATGCGATAGAGTCAGGCAACGAACAACAAGCCGTAGAATTGATGCAAGAACACCTGAGCCATATTCGTTCGAAGCTCAACCTAGACAGCAGCACAGCTTCTAGTGATCTGCATGTCGTGTTCTCAGATCTGCTTAAGAGCAAGTCATAGAAGATTCAACAAGTGATTGATAACCATCCGTTAACAACTTTTTGTTAACAGCTTTTTGTTAACAAAACAGGAGAGAAGTAAGCCTCTGCGTTTACTTCTCTTTTTTATGCCCTCTCCCCTAAAAATAAAGACGACGATCGGCTCACATCCATCTAAAACACTATCTATTCTAGCCTCAACAACGATCTTAGCCTCTACAGAACCACTCCCAACAGTGCCATAAATCTTGTCTTTATCTTGTATACATAGCTATCCATTCATTCACACCATAAAACTGTTCACTCTCAATCCAAACCCTTATAAAACAGACGACTACGACCAAAATTAAATTGTATACAATTTACCACAAGCTCTCTTTGTTGCATTTTTGTAAATAAATAGTTGACCACAGGGTCAGGATGGATAATTATTGACCTAGAAGTCAAAAAGAATACACATGGAAATATGTCGATTTACAAGGAGGTCTCTTGATTACTTTTTTGCTCAATCAGGAAATAAGACGTGAAGATAATCTGTCGCCAAATATGACAGTGCTCAACTACCTTCGTACCAAGGTTAATAAAACGGGTACCAAAGAAGGTTGTGGGTCGGGTGACTGTGGTGCATGTACGGTAGTTCTGGGTGAAGTGGTTGATGGACAGCTGCAATACCGCTCGGTGAACTCTTGCCTAACTTTCGTTTCAGCACTGCATGGCAAGCAACTGATCACCGTAGAAGATCTACAAAACCGAGATCGCTCTTTGCACCCAGTGCAGAAAGCGGTGGTAGATTTTCACGGTTCACAGTGTGGTTACTGCACACCTGGCTTCATCATGTCGATGTTTGCGCTAGGCAAGAACAAACCCGATGCGAGCAAAGAAGACGTCATAGAATCACTGGCGGGTAACCTATGTCGCTGTACTGGCTACCGACCAATTGTTGATGCTGCGATGTCGCTTTCGACAGACCAACCTTTGATCGACCAATTTGCTGAACTTGAACGCAACACCATCAAGAAGCTAGAAGGTATTCAAGACACCGAAGCCAACTTACGCCTTGGTCACCTCACCGCTTTTTCCCCGAAAAGCACTGATGAGCTGGCCAAGCTTTTTCAAGCCCACCCGAACGCTAAGCTGGTTGCTGGCGGTACGGATTTAGCGCTGGAAGTGACGCAATTCCATCGTGAGATTGAAACACTGATCAGCGTAAATCTTGTTGAAGATATGAAGGTATGTGAAGAGACCGACACCGATTTAATCATTGGTGCCAACCTGCCTATCAGTGATTCTTACTCACTACTGAAAAAGCACTACCCAGATTTTGGTGAACTGCTGCATCGCTTTGCTTCACTGCAAGTGCGTAACCAAGGCACCATCGGCGGTAATGTGGCCAATGCTTCACCTATCGGTGATACCCCTCCTCTGCTGATTGCCCTGAACGCGAAGATCAAACTTCGTTGTGGCGACGAGTCTCGCACCATGCCGATTGAAGATTACTTCATCAGCTACAAAGTGACGGCGCAGAAAGAGAGTGAGTTCATCGAGCAGATCATCATTCCTAAGCCAACTAACGACAGCTTCAGAGCTTACAAACTGTCTAAACGTTTAGACGATGACATCTCTGCGGTGTGTGGTGCGTTTGATATTCAAATCGAAGATGGCAAGGTTTCTTACGCTCGTATCGCTTTCGGCGGTATGGCTGCAACACCTAAGCGCGCGGCGCGTTGTGAAAATACGTTATTAGGCAAACCGTGGACAGACGCTAATATTAAGTTAGCGATGCAGGAACTGTATAACGACTTTGAGCCGCTATCTGATTTCCGTGCCAGCCAAGAATACCGTTCATTGTCGGCAGCCAATATGTTGCGTCGTTACTTCATTGAACAACAGAACAAAAACAACCAAATCGAAACAAGGGTAACGTCTTATGTCTAAATCACACGAGCATGCGATGACCCACGAAGAGATGGTTACCATTGCAAAACAAGACCTAAAAACTGGCGTAGGTAAAAGCGTTAAACACGACAGTGCAGCCAAGCAAGTAACGGGCGAAGCGGTATACATTGATGACCGCCTAGAGTTCCCAAATCAGCTACACGTCTACGCACGCCTGAGCACTCAAGCACACGCGAATATCACCAAGATAGATTTATCACCGTGTTACGAATTCGAAGGCGTGGCGATTGCCATTCAAGCAAAAGACGTACCGGGTGAGCTAGATATCGGCGCCATCCTACCGGGTGACCCACTGCTTGCAGACGGAAAAGTAGAATACTACGGCCAACCTGTGATTGCCGTAGCTGCCAATGATTTAGAAACCGCACGTAAAGCCGCACAAGCTGCAATCATTGAATACGAAGAACTCCCTGCGATTCTTGATGTAAAAGAAGCACTAAAGAAAGAACACTTCGTCACAGAAAGCCACACGCAACAACGTGGTGACTCAAAAGCCGCGCTGGCAAAAGCAAAACACGTGATCTCTGGCGATCTAGAGATCGGCGGCCAAGAGCACTTCTACCTAGAAACCCAAATCAGTAGCGTGATGCCAACCGAAGATGGCGGCATGATCGTTTACACCTCGACCCAAAACCCGACCGAAGTTCAAAAACTGGTTGCGGAAGTGATTGGCGTACCGATGCACAAAGTCGTGATTGATATGCGTCGTATGGGTGGTGGTTTCGGTGGTAAAGAAACTCAAGCGGCCTCTCCAGCATGTATGGCTGCGGTTATTGCCCACCTTACAGGCCGACCTACAAAAATGCGTTTGCTGCGCAGTGAAGACATGCAGCAAACCGGTAAACGCCACCCGTTCTACAATCAATATACGGTCGGTTTTGACGACAATGGTGTGATTCAAGGTGCCGACATTACCGTTGCAGGTAACTGTGGCTACTCACCAGACTTATCAAGTTCTATCGTCGACCGAGCGATGTTCCACTCAGACAACGCCTATTATCTAGGTGATGCAACTGTAGTGGGTCATCGATGCAAAACCAACACCGCATCGAATACCGCTTACCGTGGCTTTGGTGGCCCGCAAGGCATGATGACCATTGAACACATCATGGACGAGATTGCGCGTTACCTGAAAAAAGATCCTTTGGAAGTACGTAAGGCGAACTACTACGGCGAAGAAGGCCGTAACGTGACCCATTACTACCAAACCGTTGAAGACAACTTTTTACCTGAGATAACCGAACAGCTTGAACGCAGCAGTGACTATCACGCACGTCGTAAAGGCATTGCCGAGTTCAACAAGCAAAGCCCTATCCTGAAGAAAGGCCTTGCTATCACACCAGTCAAATTCGGCATCTCGTTTACTGCGACTTTCTTGAACCAAGCTGGTGCGCTCATCCATATCTACACCGATGGCAGTATTCATTTGAATCACGGTGGTACGGAAATGGGGCAAGGCTTGAACATCAAAGTGGCACAAATCGTTGCACAGGAGTTCCAAGTCGATGTCGAACGTATCCAGATCACCGCTACAAACACAGACAAAGTTCCGAACACATCACCAACCGCAGCCTCATCGGGCACCGACCTCAACGGTAAGGCCGCGCAAAACGCCGCAATGACCATTAAGCAGCGCCTGATCGACTTCGCTTCTTCGCACTTCAAAGTGTGGCCTGAAGAGGTGGTATTTAAGAACGGCATGGTGCAGATCCGCGATGAGATCATGACCTTCAACTCATTTGTTGAACTGGCTTGGTTTAACCAAATCTCGCTATCGAGCACTGGCTTCTACCGCACTCCGAAGATCTATTACGATCACGAGAAAGCGCGCGGTCGCCCGTTCTACTACTACGCATACGGAGCATCTTGTTCAGAGGTTATCGTCGATACCTTAACCGGTGAAAACAAGATTCTGCGTGTCGATATTCTGCATGATGTGGGCGCTTCATTGAACCCTGCGATTGATATCGGCCAAGTCGAAGGTGGCTTTGTGCAAGGTGTTGGTTGGTTAACGACGGAAGAGTTAGTTTGGAATCAGCAAGGCCGCTTGATGACCAATGGCCCTGCAAGTTACAAGATCCCTGCGATTGCTGATATGCCAATTGATTTCAGAACGCACCTTTTAGAAAACCGTAACAACCCAGAAGACACCGTATTCAACTCGAAAGCCGTGGGTGAACCGCCTTTCATGTTGGGTATGTCGGTATGGAGCGCACTGAAAGACGCGATTAGCTATGTCGCCGTCGATGGCGCGATTCCTAAGCTCAACACACCTGCGACACCAGAGCGTATTCTGATGGCGATTCAGGAAGTCACTGAAACGGTTCCGACTTCGGTCGATGCTCAATCAGAAACGGCTTAGGGCTCATATCGATCGTTTAGCTTGGGAAGCATAAAAAGGGATTTAGGAGGACATATGTTTAAGGATAATTGGATTCACGAACTGGCAAAACTGGAAGAGAACTACGAACCGTGTGTAATGGTGACGGTGCTCGAAGACAGAGGTTCTGTTCCGCGCGATGCGGGCACCAAGATGCTTGTCACTCGTGACCGAATCATCGCTACGATTGGTGGTGGTCACCTTGAACATGTGGCCACTAAAATGGCGCGTGAAATGCTGATTGCCAGCGAAAAATCGCTCAAAGTGGAGCGCTTCAACCTCGGTGCTCGTTTAGGCCAATGTTGTGGCGGTATGGCAACACTAAGCTTTGAGCCAATTGGCACTCAGCAGAACCACCTTGTGCTGTTTGGCGCTGGCCACGTTGCCAAAGCACTGCTCCACATTGTCGCAACCCTACCCTTCCGCGTGACCTGGATTGATGAACGTGAAGAAGTATTCCCTGAAACGCTGCCACATGGTGTGAAGAAGCTTGTCTCAGACGATCCAGTCGGTGAAGTAAAACACATGCCACCGAACAGCTACTACCTTGTGATGACGCATAACCACCAGCTCGATTTTGACCTAACTAAGGCCATCATCGACCGTGAAGACAGCCGTTACTTTGGCATGATTGGTTCTCTGACTAAGCGCAAGAAGTTCGACTTCCGCTTAGAGCAACGCGGCTATAGCCAAGAGCAAATTGAAACCATGATTTGCCCGATTGGTATTAGCGCTGTGAATGGCAAACACCCTGCCGAAATTGCGGTGTCGGTTGCGGGTGAACTGATCGCACACTATCAAGGCCAAGCCCTTGAACAAAAGCGCCCAACCAAACAATATCGAAATCAGGATTTGACCGATCAACACAGTCAACCAAGCGACGTAGGCGAACCACCATTGGAAGAGAAGATCGCCTAATAAAAGTCGCAAAGCTTCAGTGGCCATAACGTCGCTGAAGTCATTAAAAGGAAGTAAACATGACAACGCAACGCAAAGCTTATCGCGCCAGTATTTTACACAGCGTCGCCGACCCAAAAGATGTCGGCATCGATGAGTCTTACGACTATTTTGAAGACGGTGTTTTAGTGGTTGAGAACGGCCATGTCGTCGACTTAGGCCATGCGGACGAAGTATTGGCTCGCCAACCTAAAACACTCGAAGTAAAACAATACAAAGACAAGCTGATCACCTCTGGCTTTATTGATACGCACATCCACTACCCTCAAACAGGGATGATCGCGTCTTACGGTGAGCAGCTTCTTGATTGGTTAGAGAACTACACCTTCCCAGAAGAAAAGCGCTTCAAAAACCCAGTTTACGCACACAAAGTGGCGAAGCTATTCCTAGACGAATTGGCAAGTAACGGCACCACCACGGCACTCGTATTTGGCACGGTACACAAAGAGTCGGTTAACGTATTCTTTGAAGAAGCCGAGAAGCGTAACCTACGTATGATCGCGGGTAAGGTTCTGATGGATCGCAATGCGCCAGACTACCTCACCGACACTCCAGAATCAGGCTATGCAGACTCAAAAGAGCTGATCGAAAAGTGGCACAAGCGCGGCCGTCTGCATTACGCCGTGACACCTCGTTTCGCACCAACCAGTACACCAGAACAACTCGAAACCGTAGGTAAACTGCTAGAAGAGTACCCAGACGTATACATGCACACTCACCTTTCTGAAAACGAGAAAGAGATCGAGTGGGTGAAATCGCTGTTCCCAGAGCGCGACAGTTACCTAGATGTATATGACCACTATGGTCTGCTGCACAAACGCTCGGTATTCGCGCACGGTATTCATCTATCAGATTGCGAATGCAAACGCCTCGCGGATACCGATTCTGCCATCGCCTTCTGCCCAACTTCAAACCTATTTTTGGGCTCGGGCTTATTCAAGCTACCGAAAATGGAAGAACACAGCATTCGTGTCGGCATGGGTACCGATGTAGGCGCAGGCACCAGCTTCTCAATTCTGCAAACCATGAGCGAAGCCTACAAAATCATGCAGCTTCAACAAGAGAAACTGCACCCAGCCAAATCACTGTTCTTAGCAACTCTTGGCGGCGCACGTTCGCTGCATTTAGAAGACAAGATCGGTAACCTAGAAGTCGGTAAAGAAGCAGATTTCGTCGTGTTGGATCTGCACGCGACACAACTAATGCGCTTTAGAATGGAACAAGCTACCAAGCTTGAAGAAAAGCTGTTTGTACTAATGAGCTTGGGTGACGACAGAACCGTCAGCGAGACTTACATCTACGGCGAAAAGGCCTACGATGTGAACTTCAAAGATTACAAGAAGCTCGTTAGTTAGGCTTAAAACCGAGTAACAATCGCTAGACAGCGACTGCCGTCGTTAATTAAAAATCCGTCCAGATTTATCTAGCCTTTAAAGACCAGTTGCTGATGCCACTGGTCTTTTTTGTGCTTCATTCAAAGAAATATAAATTAACCGCTTTCAGACAACGATCTTCGGTGACGCCAAGTCATTATATTGATAGGTTAATGTTTATACATATCGATTTTATGCTTCGTTTGGCATCTCTCTAAAACATTCGTTTCTCAGCTGAATGGAAGCACCCAATCTAGAAAGGAATTCTATGTTCGAACAGGTCGTCAGCATTCTGTTTCCCGTTTTTTGCTTTAGCCAGTGCTGGCTTTGCGGTCGGTCGTTGGCTCAAGCCCGATTTCAAACCGATCAATCGGATCAACATGGATGTGTGTATTCCTGCACTAGTGTTTGCCTCGCTGACCACCATGCCCCTCGATACCGAGCAACTGCCACTCATCACCGCCTCTTTGGTCGCGGTGTTGGTACCTGCTTTATTGATGATTCCAATCTGTAAGATCTTTAAGCTCAACTTCAAAGCTTGGGCTCCACCACACATGTTTCGCAACAGTGGCAACCTCGCGATTCCTCTGTTCACGTATACCTTTGGCGAGAGCGCATTAGCCCCTGCTGTACTGCTGTTTGTGGTGTCGGCATGTGTCCATATTAGTGTTGGCTTAGCGCTATTGAGCGACGGTAATCCGATCAAACAGATCCTCAAAATGCCGATATTCTTGGCCGCTGCATTGGCGATGACGCTCAACCTGTCTGGCATTGCAGTGTGGAATCCAATCTACGAAGCCACATCGCTACTCGGCCAAGCTGCCGTGCCTATCATGCTGTTGTCGCTGGGATCGCAAATGGTCAACTTGAGGTTAAGCGGATTAAAGGTCGGCTTATTGTGTACCGCCCAATCGCTGTTTACAGGAGCCATAGCCTTTACCATCATTTACTTCTTTATCCCGCTGCCAACGCTACACCTACAAATGATGGTGCTGTTCACCATGCTGCCACCCGCCGTGATGAACTACCTGTTTGCAGAACGCTTCAATGTCGAGCCGCCTAAGGTCGCGTCTATGGTGTTGTTCGGCAACTTCCTGAGTGTGGTCACCTTGCCTATTTTGTTGTCGTTCGCGCTGTCTATGTCGTCTTAAAGAACCGCGAACCTTCAGGTTTACGACTTTTAAAACTCAGCCGATCAATAAAAAGGGAGCGCAACTTAGCAAAGTTGACGCTCCCTTTTTCAGAATATATTTCCTGTATATCTTAGGCTGTGTTTCTCTCCGCAAGCACCTCTTTAAATGCGAACATGCCATTTAATGCAGAAGGGAATCCCGCATACACCGACATCTGCAATATCACTTCTTTAATCTCTTCCTCGCTGCATCCTACATTGAGTGCCGCATTCAAATGCACCTTAAGCTGAGGGGCACAATTACCGAGTGCGGTAAGGGCTGCGACGGTCGCGATCTCTCGTGATTTCAAATCCAAACCGGGGCGCGAATAAATGTCACCAAAGGGATACTCGATAGTATATTTAGCAAGATCAGGGCAGATATCTTGCAGGCTTTCGATAACCTGTTGCCCTGCATCTCCGTCGATGTGATTCAGTCTTTCTAAGCCAGTTTCAAAACGTGATTGATTCATGAGTCTGTTCCTGTATTTATAATTCACACGAACACCTTACAAGTTAGAGTCAACTCTAAGTCAACGGACTTTTCCATCTCGATACAAACTAATTTTTTCCTCTAGCGCTGCCAGATGCTTTTGTTGCTCTTCGATATGGGCTCGCAAATTCTGTTGATGTTGTTCGAGTAACACTTGGCGCTGCGAAACAGATTCTGGCCCTAACTCCCTTAGCTTTGCGTATTCTAAAATCTCATCCAGTGGCATTGCGGTGTCTTTCAGCCGCTTCACAAACTCAATCCAAGTGACGTCCTTCGATGTATAGACTCGATGGCCGCTACTGTTCCGCTGAACATTTTTCAACAAGCCGATTTTTTCATAGTAGCGAAGCGTATGGGCGGACAAACCCACCAACCGAGAAAACTCACTCACATTCATTACTTCACCTTTTCTATCTGGGTATAAGAACTAGGAACTCAAACTATGCGCACTTATCTAATTTGAGCTCTGCGGTCACTTTCGTCAAACGCAAAGCAATAGCGAAGCAAACTAAGTAAGGACTCACATACCAGAAGATGCTTTCTAATGGCTGCTTCACCTGCGCTTCTCTGGTTTTTATGTATTGGTTTTTCTGCTTCTCATACTGGCTCAACATGCCGCTTACCCACACGGCGTCGCTTTCCACCAACGAAACGCTAGGTGCAGGGACCGTAAAATCCGATGCATTCGGTAGCAAGGTGAAATCGACATCTTTGAACGTAATTGCCGTATTCAAATACCACAAACACGCTTCATGGTGCTGAGCGTGATTATCCAAAGATGGTTGACCGGTGCAGGTATCACTTCTCAGCTTATCCAAAGAAAACTGCTGAACCGACTCTAAAATCGCTACCGCTCTGGTTTGTTCTGTTTCAACCCAATCACCCGCTACTTTCGCACGAATCTCAGACACTGCACCCAGCATCCCGATACCCGCTAGAAACGGCCATAAATAATCCATAAGTTTCCATTTGCGTCGGCTCAAGTTGAACCCACACCAAATCGGAAGATGAAAAAGGAGCGTTAGCCCAAGCGATAGCAAAACGAAATTCAAAGAGCTAGAGAGCATGAGTTCGCTATCAAAGAAGTTCTTCATAATGAGAGACTTGCCTGTATAACAAAGAGTAATTCGATACTAGGTTCGATGTTAGAAAAGAGTGTAAGAGGAAAGTAAAAACAGCACCAACAATTGGAGTTGGCGCTGTTTATTTGAGCAAGTAGCTACCAATGGCAGGGCTTAACCACTCATTACTCAGCGATTACTGAGTTGTTCACGATACACAAGGTGCTAAAGGCTCTTATGCAGCAGACTTTAGATAGATACCGACTTCTCTTAGCTGCGCTTTAAGATCTAACATTTGCACGTGAGACAACACTAATTGGATCAAATTAAATACTGCCACCGCAAACATCAAACCTGCGACGTAGCCAGACCATACTTGGTGGTCGACCTGATACAGAGTATTGAACGAAAGAGCAAAGAAAATGAGACTGGAAAAGCCAGCAGCATATTCATTGCAGTTGTAAACGTATGAACGCGTAACGTAATCGTATTTAATCTTAATCTTTCCTGCGGCTCTGCCTAGTTTAAGATTAAGAACATTCCCGCTCACTTCATATTCCAACCCGTTAATCGAAGCAATATCCTGAACTTTTTCAAGCATGTCTTTTTTGTCCATATTATTTTGAATACTATCCATGGTCACACTCTATTCCGTTGCCTAAAAACTATTGAACACACCAATTGCTAACAGAAGCAACACGAGACTAATAGCTCCGATATAAGAGATTCTGGTTCGTTCTTTTTCAGTTGGAATCAATGGGGGGAAGCGCCCTAATGTGAATACTTTACAGACTATCCAGCCAGCTTCGTAACCAATGAACTCAATCAAGATCGACTGAAACAGATACCTAAAGAGTGAGCTCAATGCCCTAAAATACGCGACTATCAAGTCTTCCATTTTTTGTCCTAATTAAAGTCTATTTGGAACAGAAAATGCCATGGGTAGAGATTCAGATCAAGTGACTTATACGGAACTATCTACGAAATAAGGACTGAAGTAAGACTTCATTCGACCCTCGATTGCGAGAGAAAGGAAAGAGACTCAATCGGAAATAAAACCTATGGTATGCCATCTATTTAAATTGATTCGCAATTTGAAAGTGAAAAATTGATTTAAAATATAAGATAGATATAACAACAAGATAGGTTCAATAAACAAATGGCACTCCCCTTGCTACCTATACAATGAAGGCCGAAACATTCGGAGGAAGACAACGAGCAACAAGGGGATATAATCACATGGAGAACAGAATTCCATCTCTAGATGGATTGCGTGCTGCATCTATATTACTAGTCTGTTTGGGGCACTTGTGCGGTACCGTTAACTTTCCCCAGATCTTTATGCCACTCAATAGCTTGGGTAACTTCGGCGTAAAAGTATTTTTTGTAATTTCTGGATTCTTAATAACCACGCTATTGCTCAGTGAACTCAAGCTAACCAATAAGATCAACCTGCCTCAATTCTTCATCCGGCGAATGTTCCGTTTATTCCCTGCTTTTTATTTCTACATTCTTTGTATCGCTATCGCAGAATACGCAGGCATCATCTCTTTGCTACCGGGCGACCTATTCCACGCGGTCACCTACACGATGAATTATCACCATGAGCGCGAATGGTGGCTCAACCATACTTGGTCACTTGCGGTCGAAGAGCAATTCTACCTGCTGTGGCCGCTTTTACTCACCACAATGGGACGACAACACGCTAAGTCGTTGCTCCTATTAGCGGTTTTATTTGTCCCCTGTATTCGCTATTGGATGTGGTTTGAAGCTGGCAGCTCACCCTCTGCGATGACCCGAGAGTTTCAGGCAATTGCAGACGCACTAGCAATGGGCTGTGTTATTGCCTACATGAAAGAGGCAGGGTTCACACTCCCCAGTTACTTTGGTTCTAGGTGGTTCATAGTCGTGCCTGTGGCGATGATTTTAGTTCCCAGCGCACTCTATAAGCTCAGCCCCGCTTGGTTCTACGTGCTTGGTCAAACGTTAGTCAATGTTTGTGCTGCACTTATGATTCTTCGCTATAGCCAGTTTAATCACGGTCTAAGCTTCACCATTTTAAATAGTAAACTTGCAGTGTGGTTAGGTGTATTAAGTTACTCGCTGTATCTGTGGCAAGAACCCTTCTTAAATTCTTGGACTCGCGAGTGGTATGCCACCTGGCCTATCAATATTGTTCTAGTATTCATATTTGCGCTCATTTCATATTTCTTAATTGAGCGGCCAGGGCTTAAATTAAGGAAGAAACTCGCAGCAAGACGTAAAAAGGCAAAACCGGTAAACGGACGTAAATCCAAGGTGTAATATCTAATCCTCTTACCTTAACTATAGCTTCTCGAAGCATATATCAGATATCTAAAACAAAAAGCCCCGGTTATAGGAACCGGGGAAACAGGGTGGGATGAGTTTGGCGCGTGCCCGAAACCAAACTCTCCCCAAGCCTCACCTAAGACTCATGCTCTTAGGTAAAGGATTCACATCATTATTGAAGCGTCGCGCCTTGCTCCACCCAAGTGCCGATAAGTGCACGTTCTTCATCAGTCATTTGAGTCATGTTGCCGAGCGGCATCACCTTGGTTGTTACGGTTTGAGCAACAATCCTTGGTACGTTGGCTTTAATCTCTTCTGGGGTATCAAACATCACACCACCAGGTGCAGCAGCAAAAGCAGCATGGCTAGGAGTTGATGAGTGACACACAGAACAGCGCTCTTGAATGACTTTGTTGATGGTTTCAAAGCTGACGCCTGCGCTCGCAGATTGCGTTGCGTGTGCTGGAGCCTGTTGAGCATCAGTCGTTGCCGAAGCTGTGCTATTCGCAGTAAGTTCTTCTGGAGCCGATTCTGTCACGCTCACTTGCGCTTCTTGAACCACTGGTGCTTGCACAACCGGAGTCATTTGTTTTTTCGCGTAAGGTGAGGTAACAAACGCGAGAGTAATCATACCCAATGCCGCTACTGGCACTGTCCATGCAAACTTCTGGCTA
Organism: Vibrio lentus; assembly: GCF_030409755.1. NCBI lineage: Bacteria > Pseudomonadati > Pseudomonadota > Gammaproteobacteria > Vibrionales > Vibrionaceae > Vibrio > Vibrio lentus. The sequence continues at coordinate 1,553,620 of NZ_JAUFQE010000001.1, read as the reverse complement.
CCATGACGGGTGTTGAAGTAGTGACGAACCAAGATACTGAAGATCGCTAAGCCAGCAAGAATCAGCCAGTTATATTCCGAGCCGTAAGTGCTTGGGAAGTGGTTACTGATCATGATGAACAACACTGGCAGTGTCATGTAGTTGTTGTGACGAGAGCGCAGTAGACCTTTCGCTGGCAATGCCGGATCCGGTTCGCGTTTCTCTTCAATCGCTTTCACCAAGTTACGCTGTGCAGGCATGATAACGCGGAATACGTTACCTACCATGATGGTACCAATGATGGCACCCACGTGGATATAAGCACCACGACCACTGAACACTTGGGTTAGGCCATAGGTTGCAGCAACGAGCAACACAAACAGCACAACACCAAGCAGTACCGGGGTTTTGCCTAATGGCGAGTCACACAGTAAATCGTAGATAAACCAACCAGCAACGAATGAACCAATACCAATCGCGATTGCCGTTGTTGAATCAAGGCCAGAGCCCGGTGCAATCAGGTAGATTTCAGCGTTTAGGTAGTAAACCACACCCAGTAGACACACACCGGTGATCCACGTGAAGTAGGCTTCCCATTTGAACCAGTGCAGGTGCTCTGGCATTTCTGGTGGCGCGAGTTTGTACTTCTCTAGGTGATAAATACCACCGCCGTGAATCGCCCATAGGTCGCCTGAAAGGCCCGTTTTAGGGTTAACTCGGTTAAGGTTATTCTCTAACCAAACAAAGTAAAATGATGCGCCTATCCACGCAACACCAACAATCATGTGAATCCAGCGAATCGCTAAATTCAACCACTCTGTAATATGCGGATCCATAATAAACTCCTGTATCACAACGCTTTAGCTAAGCGTTGCTCTTCCTTGTTGTCTTCCATTGGCAGATCTTCCAAATGCAATGCCACTCGATCGCTGTCGAAATAAACTTCATCACAGTTGTGTCCTTCTCCGCCTCTATCGACAATCAAGAACTGGTCTTGATCGGTGAGTGCGAGAACTGGGTGATGCCACACCCCTTTGTGATAGTTCACTCCTTGACGGCCGTTGCTCAAGAAAGCTCGGCTATTGGCTAACGTTGGGTTATCGCCTTTTGGTGCAACAACAATTAAATAGGGTTGACCAAGTAATGGAACGAATGCCTGAGAGCCAAGTGGATGACGCTCTAACATTTTGATGGTCAGTGGGTAGCTCAACGGTGTGGCCTGGAAGATGCTGATGATCGCTTCTCCGTCTTGGTCTTGCACATCCGTTGTCGCTAGCTTGTGGTAGCGACGTGTTGATCCACTGTTGATCATGAAGAAATCACTATTATCGGACTCGATAACATCGCCAAACTCAGCAAAAGCCTGCTTGGTTAACGGTTCGATAGATAAACGACGTATTCCATTACTCATACTCATTTCCTTACCTATTTCGCTTTCGTACCAAATAGACGCAAACGGCTAATACCACCATCTGGGAATATGTTTGCACGTACGTGGGTAATCGCACCAAGGTCGTTTACCTCAGAAATGAATTCGTGAATCTCGTGCGCTTGCAGCTTTTGTGCTGGCAGGAGTTCACGCCAGAATAGGCTTTGTGTTTCCACTTGGTCGTCGGTGCCACCTTTCACGTAAGCCGCTTGAATTGAGCAGCTGTCTGGGTAGTTACCTTTGAAATGTGCCGTATCCACAACGATACGTTCGATGTTACCTGGGTGGCCTAGTGCCACGATTACCCAGTCGTTACCCGGTGTACGACGACGTGCTGTTTCCCAGCCATCACCCATGTTTTCACCGCGGCCTGGGCCTAAGATGTTGGCTTTGTTGCCGTAGTGCTCATCGCTACATGCGAGTGCTCGGCCACCGTGCTCAACCGCTGCTAGATCGACTTGTTGCTGAGAATCTATTGCGTCCCAATCCACGCTTGGTCGGCCATAAACACGTAGGCGTGCGACACCGCCGTCTGGGTAGATGTTCAAACGTAGGTGCGTAAATACTTGGTCACTTTCGATGTCTTCAAGATGATGATGATCACCTTGTAGTGCCAGTGAAGGTAGAATTTCTTGCCACTCTGTTGAATCTGTTGGCTCACCTTGTGGTGAATAACACGCGTCAATTGATGCCGAAGGTGGGAAGTTACCTGTGAAGAATGAGGTATCAATATCAACGCCAGCAATGGTACCAGCTAGGCCAAGACGAACGACACAATAATCGTAACCTTCGCCGCGTTTACGTCTGCTTTCCCAGCCGTCCATCCACTTGCCGTTATCGTCGTATAAGTCGTCTTTCCACTCTGGCGCTGCGTGACTGAGTAGACGGCTTTTATCTGCGAAAAAATCGTCGGTTGCGAAGATAGCTTCTGCGCCGAGTTTTTCGTCTGCAAGGTTTATGTACTGTTCAAATTTATGGGTCATGTCCGTGTAATCCTATGAAATTAATCAAGTAATAATAAAATGAGAACTTAGTGGCTCGGGCTTTATTCAATAAGGCTTTGATAAATAAGTCTCTGATAAATCAAACCTTTAGCGCACTAAGACTGGGCTGAGATAGCTGTTAACTCCGTTAACTTACATATCCCAGAGACGAAACATCGCGATCTTGTTGATCTCTTGAATCGCCGTAGCAAACTCAGTTTCACTATCATTTCCTAATCGCATCTCGAACGACTCAAGAATTTGGTAACGATTGGCACCCTTCACCGCCATGATAAAAGGGAAATTGAAGCGACTTTTGTAGCTGTTGTTGTAAGAAGTGAATTTTTCAAATTCTTCGGCGCTGCATTGGTCAATGCCCGCCCCCGCTTGTTCTTTGGTCGACGACTCGGTGAGTTCGCCATTTACTGCTGCTCTGCCCGCTAAATCTGGGTGAGCGTTGATCAAAGCCAACTGTTTGCCTTGATCGGCATTTAACAAGGTTGATGCCATTTTTAGATGAAGATTCTCGATATGGTCGTCTTCGGCATTCAAACCTTGGTCATACACCGCTTCAGCAACCCATGGGCTGTGTTCGTAAACATCAGCAAAGTGCGCGACAAAGGTATCGCGGTTCATGGTTGTTGGTTGGCAAGATCGAAATTCAGTCACGTTAAGCCTCCTTGCTGTTCGTTCTAATTTTGTTGTTCGTTGTATGGGTGATGTTGGTGCCAGTGGTTCGCGATATCGATTCGACGACATAGCCACACGCTGTCATGCTGTTTTACGTAATCTAAGAAACGTCTTAATGCAGCAATTCGACCGGGACGACCAATAAGACGACAATGCAGCCCAACCGACATCATTTTCGGTGCGGTTTCACCTTCCATATAAAGGGTGTCAAACGTGTCTTTTAGATATTGGAAGAACTGCTCACCCGAGTTGAAACCTTGCGCGGTTGAGAAGCGCATATCGTTTACATCAAGTGTGTAAGGGATCACCAGTTGTGGATGACCGGTTTCGGTGTGCCAATAAGGCAGGTCATCGTCATAGGCATCTGAGTCGTAAAGGAAGCCACCTTCTTCTGCGACTAAACGACGAGTGTTCGGCCCTGTACGACCGGTATACCAACCTTGTGGTCGTTGACCCGTCACTTGTTGGATGATCTCAATCGCTTTGGTCATGTGGTCGCGCTCTTCAGACTCATCAATGTATTGATAGTCGATCCAGCGGTAACCGTGACTACAGATTTCGTGCCCCGCTTCGACCATGGCTTTAGCAACGTCTGGGTGACGCTCAATCGCCATTGCGACAGCAAATACGGTCAGTGGGATTTCATATTCATCGAACAAGCGAAGAACACGCCACACACCTACACGGCTACCATATTCATAGATGGATTCCATGCTGATGTGACGTTCGCCTTTGATCGGCTGTGCTGACGGGATCTCTGAAAGAAAGGCTTCAGACTCGTCGTCTCCATGTAACAAACAACGCTCACCGCCCTCTTCATAGTTCAATACAAAAGAAACCGCGACGCGCGCATTACCTGGCCATTGAGGGTTTGGAGGGTTAGCTCCGTAACCGATCAAATTTCTTGAATAATCCTTATTCATCCAAGTACTCCTAACATAAGTGGTTGGCTTAGCCGCTCTTTAAGTGAGTCACCAAATGGATTCTCGATAAACAAAGCAACCTTACCCCTGTACATTTATTGTATACAATTATTTATCTCAATGTAAAGATTTTGTTATTCAAGTTAAATTTACACACCATTTTCACTTAAAAACAATAACTTAATGAAACACAAGCTCACCAAAAAACGATAATCAAGATCTATAAAGTCAGAAAAAACGACACAATGGTTAACATTTTTACAACAATTAGCTTTACTAATTGTGTACAGTTCGTACATAGTTAGTGATAACAAAGTGACCAGTTGCATTCTTTGCAAGGTCGAAGCAGACAGATAAACCACGGAACAGAGGAGCGCCAAAAGCGCTATTAAAGGACTATGGGAAGACTAACAACACACGTATTAGACACGACTCACGGCTTACCGGGTGCAGAGATCAAGGTAGAGCTTTATAAGGTCAATGAAGACTCAACAGAAAAGTTGGCGACGATAATCACGAACTCCGATGGCCGAACCGATGCGCCGATTCTGGCAGGGAATGATTTCCGACCAGGGAAATATCAATTGGTGTTCTACGTTGCGGATTACTACAAAAGCAAAGGTGTGGAATTGGATGGTGTGCCTTTCCTAGATGATGTGGTTATTCGTTTCGGCTTAGATGATCCAGAAGCGCATTATCATGTTCCTCTTCTCGTCTCGCCTTACAGTTTCTCAACCTATCGGGGCAGTTAGTCCCGTCTCCTAGAACTTCGAACTAGGCTCAACCATCGAATAATAAACAGATTCGTGCGTGCATCTAAAATGATGCGCGCTCATTAAGCACGCTCATATAAAAATACTAACAACGTTAATAGTTAGAGAGTTGATGACTAAACAACAGATAACTAAAGAAATAGCGGCTAGGAAAAACCTTAAAACTTAATATTGAAATCTCGCTGTATTCAATAAATGGATCACAACATAAAAGGACTTGCTGACATGAGTGAGAGTAAAACAGAAATACTCAACCAAGATGCGAATAACGGATTTTTAGAGAAACTCTTTAAAATTAAGGCCCACGGAAGCAGCGTAAAAAATGAGTTGGTCGGCGGTGTCACCACCTTCGCTACCATGGCTTACATTATCTTCGTTAACCCACAAATAATGGCTGCTTCTGGCATGGATGCAGGAGCGGTATTCGTCGCTACCTGTATTGGTGCCGCGATCGGTTGTTTGTTAATGGGCTTATTTGCCAACTGGCCTGTCGGCCTTGCACCGGGCATGGGCTTAAACGCCTTCTTCTCGTTCACGGTAGTAAGCGAAATGGGTTATAGCTGGGAAGTCGCACTGGGTGCGGTGTTTATCTCCGGTATCTTGTTCGTCGGGATGAGTTTCTACAAAGTCCGCCAATGGATCATTGAAAGTATCCCAGTGAGTCTGCGTTACTCCATGACTGCGGGTGTTGGTTTGTTCTTAGGCCTAATTGGTCTTAAAACAGCGGGTATCGTCGTCGAAAACCCAGCAACACTGGTATCACTAGGTGACTTCACTAAACCTGAAGCGCTACTGGCCGCTATCGCATTCTTGATCATCGCGGTTCTGAGTGAACGCAAGGTTTTTGGTGCGGTGTTGATCGGTATTTTGAGTGTCACTCTGGTTGGCATGATGCTTGGCTTAGTGCATTACAACGGCTTCTTCGCAGCGCCACCAAGCTTAGCGCCTACGTTCCTAAAAATGGACATCATGGGCGCGCTTGATGTTTCAATGATCAGCGTTATCTTGGCTTTCCTTTTTGTAAACATGTTCGATACCGCGGGTACTTTGATGGGCGTGGCTGAGCGTGCAAACCTAACCAACCCAGAAACGGGCAAGATCGAAGGCCTGAGCAAAGCGCTTAAAGCCGACAGTATCTCAAGTGTGGCAGGTGCGTGTGTGGGTTGTCCGCCAGTAACCAGTTATGTAGAAAGTGCAGCGGGCGTTGCAGCCGGCGCACGAACTGGCTTATCAGCGATTGTGGTTGGTGTGTTGTTCTTAGCGGCGATTTTCCTATCTCCACTTGCAGGCATGATCCCCGCTTACGCTACTTCTGGCGCGTTGATTTATGTCGCTTTCGTAATGATGAGCAGCATGCAACACGTGGACTGGAAAGACTTCACCAACGGCGCACCCGCAGCTATTACGGCGTTAATGATGCCCCTGACATTCTCTATCGCGAATGGTATCGCACTGGGTTTCATTACCTACACCGTGTTGAAACTGGCGACAGGTAAAACAAAAGACGTCTCGATTTCGATGTACTTCCTAGCCGCGATTTTTGTCGCGAAGCTGGTGTTCATCGGTTAATCACCAAACGTAACTATCGCTTGGCTTGTTCGCAGGCCAAGCAATCAATCAATCAATCAATCAATCAATCAATACACATGCTACCGACAGCATTTTTAAGAAAAAGCTAATTGTGCTAATCAGCGGATCGCAGACGCATTCCGCTCGGTTAGTGCACCTTTTTTATGACCCTACGCAGTTTGTAGAAGTCATTATTTGACCGCCAATCGTCTGTAAACGGAAACGCAGGCAGAGGAATATCAAATGAAACTTCTGTACACCCTAAATGAAAGACCGCCTCACGGCTTAACCCTTCTACTCGCATTGCAACACATGCTCGCCTCAATTGGTGGCATCGTTGCTGTTCCCCTTATTGTTGGTGCTTCAATTGGCCTGCCTAACACAGAGATCGTTTCGCTGATCAATGCGGCGCTATTGGCGTCAGGTATTGTGACCGTCGCTCAGTGTCTTGGCTTTGGTCCTATTGGTATTCGGCTGCCCGTTGTGATGGGTTCGAGCTTTGCCTTTTTGGGCGTCGCCATTTCAATCGGCAACGAAGGCGGTGTCGCCGCGATCATGGGCTCAGCGCTTATCGGCTCATTTGTAGTAATTGGTGCCAGCTTCTATATGGACAAGGTTCGCAAGCTGTTCCCAACCGTGGTAAGTGGTGTGGTGGTTACCCTAATCGGCTTAACCATTTTACCGGTTGCCATGAATTGGGTCGGAGACTCCCCTGCCAACACGGAACAATTCGCCACGCTACCAAAGCTGTTTCTAGCACTGATCTCTTTGGGGATTGTGGTTGGCGTATCAGTTTACTGTAAAGGCGCGGTTGCCGCTTCAGCCATCGTGATTGGTTTAGCGGGCGGCTACATTGTGGCGCTATCACTCGGCATGGTCGACCTTGAGCAAATCAGCTCTGCCGCTTGGGTTGGCGGACCTGAACCCTTCAAATATGGCTTTACCTTTTCTGCGAGTGCCATCATCAGTATGAGCTTGGTGTACATCGTGGTTATCGCCGAAGCTACGGGCGATTTCATGGCACTAGGCAACAACTGCCAAACCCAAGTCAGCGGAAAAGACTTAAAACGTGGTCTGTTGGGCGATGGACTTGGTAGTACCTTATCTTCGATTTTAACGGTAATGCCATTGGCGTCGTTCAGCCAAAACGTCGGCATTGTAGGTATCACAGGTGTAGCAAGTCGATATGTAGTGGCTGCAACTGGTGGTTTGCTAATTTTAGGTGGTTTATTCCCGAAATTAGCCGCTATTGCCGTCACGATTCCGAAACCTGTTTTGGGTGGTGTGGGCTTCGTAATGTTCGGTATGATCGCTTACGCAGGTATCCGCATGTTGATCAAAGCCGCAGACACTAAGCGAAATGCCTTGGTAATCTGTGTAGGTTTGGCGTCTGGTTTGGCCGTCACTTTCGAACCACGATTGCTGCAACACTTGCCACATGATTTGGCGAATTTCCTTCACTCTGGCATTACAACAGGCACCATCATGACGGTTCTGCTAAACCTTGTGTTGCCGAAATCTTCACGAGCAGAAGAGCAAGAAGCGTTAGCCGAGAGCCAAGCACAAGTTGAGTTAGAAATGAAAGAACAAGCTGAAGAAGAACGACACTCAGACGAGCAATTAGAGATTCAACAAGCAAGTACAGAAGCAGACGTTCAAGCGGCTTCAGAAAACCCTGAGCCCAAAGCGAACTAACTGGTTCACTGACTAACGTAAATCCGATTTTCACAGAATCAGGGAATGATTAGAACATTGAACGTTTTAACGCCCCTGATTCGAATTTATCTATCAACAGCAAATACCAACAAAGACCCTCTTCCCTGAAAAGGCTGAGATGGCTAAGGACTACTATGAATGGAAACCATCTGGATTAAGAATCCTCTCGCAATCTACACTGGCTCACTCGCTGATGCAGAAGGCGGTATTGTCATTAAAGGTAATAAAATCATTGAGCTGGTTGGCAAACACAAAGAGCCAACCTTACCCGTAGATTACAGCGTCGATGCCTCTCGTCATGTTGTAACTCCAGGGCTTATCAATGCGCACCATCACTTCTATCAAACCCTAACGCGTGCCTACCCCGGCGCACTCAATAAAGAGCTCTTCCATTGGCTACAAAGCCTCTACCCTGTTTGGGCCAACCTCGACTCTGAGATGATGAGCCTTGCTACAGAGTTAGCTCTGGTCGAGTTAATGATGTCGGGCTGTACCACAGCGTCAGACCATCATTACTTGCTGCCAAACGGACTAGAACACGCCATCGATTTACAAGTCGAGGCGGCAGAGAAATTGGGCGTGAGAGCGATATTTACGCGAGGCTCAATGAGCTTAGGGGAAGATGAAGGTGGGCTGCCTCCACGACACACCATTCAAACCGAACAGACTATCATTGATGACAGCCAACGCTTGATTCGTGACTACCACCAGCGTGATGAAGGCGCGATGGTTCAAATCGCGCTCGCGCCTTGTTCGCCGTTCTCAGTCACCACCGATCTAATGAAAGAGACCGCTAAGATCAGTGAGCGTGAGAACGTGATGATGCACACTCATCTATGCGAAACACTCGATGAAGAGGACTTCTGCATCGAGAAGTTTGGCCTGCGCCCTGTTGATTACCTAGAAGATGTCGGCTGGCTGAATGAACGCACTTGGCTTGCACATGGTATTCACTTCAATCCAGAAGAGATCAAGCGCTTGGGTAAAGCGGGAATTGGTATCAGCCACTGCCCAACCTCAAACATGATGTTGGCTTCCGGTATTTGTAAGAACAACGACCTCGAAGCCGCTGGCGTGAAAGTCGGCTTAGGTGTCGATGGCTCGGCCTCCAATGACGGCTCAAATATGATTGCCGAAGTGCGTATGGCGATGTATCTACAGCGCCTGCAATATGGCTCTGCCAATGTTTCACACTTCGACGCACTGCGCTGGGCAACGTCAGGCTCTGCCGCCGCAATGGGTAGAACCGACATTGGAACGCTAGAGGTTGGTAAACAAGCCGACATCGCCATGTTCAAGATCGATGACATTCGTTTCTCTGGCAGCCACGATCCACTGGCAGCACTGCTACTTTGTGGTGCTCAACAAGCCGATAAAGTGATGGTAGCCGGAAAATGGCGAGTTAATGATGGTGCCGTTATTGGCGTAGACATGGAACAGTTGATGCACCGCCACCATGCTGCCGCCATGAAGCTCGGTAAGCTGGCGATGAATAACTAGAGTTTCTATATTTTGCATTCTCAGAAAACAAAAAAGGCCGACATTACGTCGGCCTTGTTCATTCTTTTCGATTTTAGAACTAGGTTTACGTCCTAATCCATCAAGCTCTTCGACTTGATCGCCTTCTTAGAAAGCTCTTTGGCAAAGGTTTTAATATCAGCTTCAAATTCATCGACGCTTTGGCGGATTTCATCCAGTTGAACCGTCTGCATCACTCTGTTTTCCATTACGATTTGGCCGTTAACGATGGTGGTGTCGATATTGCTTGGGTTCGCTTGATAAACCAGTGTCGCGTATGGGTCGTAGCTTGGCATCATGTTCGCTGATTGTGTTTCTACAATCACGATATCCGCTTTTTTACCGGCTTCAAGAGAACCGATTTGGTCTTCCATGTGTAGAGCTTTTGCGCCACCTAATGTCGCCATCTCAATCACTTGCTCAGGGATCATAATGGTACGGTCAGAATGCTTTAAACGTTGCATGTTGGCAGCGTAACTTAGGGTACGCATGATATCGACTTGGTTAGAGCTCATTGGGCCATCGGTTCCCAAACCAATACGCATATCAGCACGGTACATCTCCCACGCAGGAGCTATTCCTGTCGCACCTTTGGCGTTCGCCATTGGATTGTATGAGATACCCGCATCAGCCTGTTTTAATAGCTTTTGGTCATTCTCTGAAAGGTGGATACCGTGAGCAATCACTACGCGCTCGTCCAGCACTCCAATTTCATCCATGTATTCAACTGGCGATGTCGCTTTGGTTTCGTCTTTGATGCGCTTTTCTTCGTTCGGGAATTCAGCAACATGAATCAACACGGGTACATCGTATTGAGCCGACAGTTTATTGATTTCTTGCAGCTTGTCTTTGCTCACGGTGTACACCGCATGTGGCGCATAAGCGGGTGTGATTAACTCATCGTTTTTGTACTGCTCGATAAAACCTTTGGCATATTCAATTCCGCCGTAAGGTTCTTTAGCATCGACCACTGGGAACTTAATCACCGTCTCGCCAAGCACTGCACGCAGGCCAACTTCTTTGGTCGCCTTGGCCATTTCGTCCATGTGGTAATACATGTCGGCATAAGTAGTTACACCGCTTTGTGCCAATTCAATAGAGCCAAGCTTAGTTGCGTTGTAAATCAGTTCACGGCTTAGCTTTTCGGCTTCGAGTGGGAAGAAGTAAGCAAACAGACGATTCGAAATGCCCTCTTCGCCTAAGCCACGAAATGCAATCATAGGAAGATGGTTGTGCGCGTTCACCATGCCCGGCATAACGATCCCATCTTGAGCATCAATCACCTTTTCAGCACGGTACTGAGTAATCAAATCCTCATTGCCCACTGCGATGATCTGGTCGTCTTTTACCACTACCACACCATCTTCAATCACATCCATTTCAGAGTTGATTGTTAGAACCTGTCCATTGGTGATGATCAGATCGGCATTGTATGTTTGCGTCGCGACTGTCGAACCACAGCCTGCCAGTAGAACTGCGCTGATGGTGCATGCCAAGCTTTTAAGCGTCATTGCTAAACCTATATGTTGTGTGTGTAATATTGTTAGAAGCTTCACTTTAGTGTTCTGAGCTATTCACCTCTAAGAACAATAAGTGTCGCTAATTTTTGCGACACTATAACCTGTTATTTAAATGAAATGGCATACCTAATCGAACCGATTTCAAGTTAAATGAGTTATTGCACAACGGGTCACAAAACCACGCTTCAGGACTCCTTAGCGTTTAACGTGTTCTCGACATGCAAACCGTCCTTAGTTCTCGAAACCGAGCCTTTAGAAAAGAACAACGCATACATTGCAGGAATCACCAAAAGTACAACGGGTAATGAGAACAACAGACCATAGCCTAGCGTGAGCGACATTGGCCCCATAAACACGTCCGTTCCGCCTAACCCATAAGCAAGAGGAAGCAAGCCAGCCACCGTGGTCAGTGATGTCATCACAATCGGACGCAGACGACTAACCGCAGCTTGAGTCACTGCATCTATCGCGTTCAGACCTTCGATTCTTAACTCGTTGATTCGATTAATCAGCACCAAGGAATTATTGACCACAACACCTGTCATCCCAAGTACGCCAATCAATCCAAACAAAGACATCGGCTGCATGTGAACCACAAGCGCCATTAGTGAAGCCATAATCGCAAACGGGATAACCGCCATAATGAGCAGTGGTTGCAATAATGAATTAAACATCACCGCCAATACGAAGTAGATCGCGACCATAGCGACAGGGAACACAACCATAAAGCCACTCATGGTTTCGTTAGTGCTTTCCGCTTCGCCGCCAACGCTAATGGTCACGCTTGATGGGTATTGACCTATAAGGTCTGTGATTAGCTCATCAGATAATGCGACAGGGCTAATGCTCTCATCAGACAGAGCGGCAGACACCGTCACTTCACGCTCACCGTTGTAATGCTTAATCAAACGCGGGATTTCTATCTGTTCAACCGTTGCTAATCGACTCAGTGGTACTTGCTGTCCGTCTGTCGTGTAGATTTTGGTGGTTTTCAGTTTCTCTATATCGCGGAACTGCTCGTCCAATACCACCCGAATATCAACTTCTTGATCACCAAGCCAAGTGGAAGTCACGCTATTACCATCAAACCCGACACGCAGCGCATTCGATAAATCACTCACGGTTAGGTTGTATTTAGCCAACCAGTGATATTGAGGCACAATGTTCAACTGAGGATCTTTTAATGCCTCACTGTGATTAATACTGGTCACGCCTTGGTAGTCTTTTAGCCAAGCCATCACCAAATCAACGGTTTGATTACGTTCACTCTCTGTTCCACCCAGCACACGGACTTCGACTGGGTCACCTGGAGGCGGACCACCAGCATCAATCGAGAACTTAATGAACATGTCATCAGACAGCGCTGCCAACTCTTCATTGAGCGCCGTGATAATCTGTTCGGCTGAACGGGTGCGTTGGTCAAAGTTCGTTAGGTTGATGATGCCCTGCGATACCGGTGACGAGTAAATCAACTCATAACTAACCAGTTCCGTTTCTGGCAGAGATTCGATCGCTTGCTCGATAGACTGATGGGCGTCTCGCACTTTAGATAATGGAGTGCCCGCCTTTACTTCGGTGTAAACCTCAATGTATTTACCCGCTTCTGTTGGGAAGATATCCACTTTCAACGAAGACACTAAATAGCCAGATACCGCGAACCCAACGATGGCTAATGCGATCACCGATTTTTTGTAGTTCAGAGCCAGATTCAACAGAGAGCAGTAACGGTTTGAGATCCATTCAAATCTATCCTTTTCTTGTGTCTTTGAGTTACTCTCTTTCGCCGACGACAAATGCGCTGGCAACGTTAAGGTACATTCAATGAATGAGAACACGAGCGCAGCAATAACGGTAATTGGAATCACCGCGACCGCCTTGCCCATGGTACCTGGGATAAACATCATCGGGATAAACACCAAGGCCGTTGTCACTAGGCTCGCCATCAATGGCTTGATCACCTTTGAAGTCCCCGACACCGCAGCATCGACACCTTTTTTGCCCGCTTCCTTTTCTTGAAAAATACTTTCGGCAATGATCACTGAATCATCAACGATAATACCGATCACCAACAGCAATGCTGCCAATGTAATGCTGTCTAAATTCAGACCCATGATTGGCAGAACCATCATCACACCGAAGACACAAAATGGGATAGAAACCGATACCCAGAAAGCGACACGACGTTGCAGAATCATGCTCAGAATCAGTAAAACCAGCACCAAACCTATCGCACCATTGGTTGCCACGATAGAGAACTTCTCACCCATGTCTTTACCAAGATCGAGGCTGGTCTGAAAAATAAACTGGTCACCAATACGCTCGCTTTCTCTGTCTAACAAAGCTTTAATACTGTCGATGGTGGTAATGACATCCGCGCTACCACTATTGGTGATAGAGAAAACCACCGCTGGTTTCCCGCTCAGAAAGGGGTCTTCGGTTGCTCGTGCGAAGGTATCAATCACCGTTGCTACGTCTGACACGCGAACAACTTGACCAGAATCCAGCGCCTTAATCACGATGTTAGACACATCACCGGTCGACGCCACTTTAGTCATGGTGACGATCTTTTGCTCTTGGCTCCATGACTCTACAAAACCACCCGATTGCGATAGGTTGTGTTGCTCTATTGCAGTGCTGACATCATTGAACGCAACTTGATAGCGGCGTGCTTTTTCAGGATCAACTTCAACCCAAAACTCACGTTCGTTAAAACCAGAAAGCTTGATAGAACCTACGCCTCCAAGGTTGTTGATTCTCTTTTCTAGCTGATACGCGTAGTGCTGTAATGAAGCGGGATCGGTATTGCTGTCTGATAAACTCACGCCAAAATGGTACACATCCAAAGAAGAGGTTTTTTGTTGAGTCACAACCGGTGGCGAGTCTATATCTTTCGGCAGGCTACCGACTCGGTCGACGGCTTGCTGAATATCTCGTAAGATCACCGCAGCGTCTTCACCAGGTAGATATTCGACCTCAATAAAAGAACGCCCTTCTGAGGATTCAGACGAAAAGTAGGCAATGCCATCCACGGAACGAAGTTCTTTCTCTATCGGGTTGGTGATGTTGAGTTCAATGTCTTGAGCCGTCGCACCGGGATAGCTGGTTTCGATTTCCGCGGTGTCCATAGCAACATCGGGATACTCTTGTAAATTGAGCTGCATTAACGACATAACACCCGTCAGCAACACCATGACCGTAATGATTCGAGCCAAAAACTGACGATTGGCGAAGTATGCTAAAAAGTTCATCGTTACTGCCCTTTACCTTCGTTTGATGCTGTTTGACCCAATGCGACTTGAGCGGTTGTCATATTTTTCACCGCAAGATCTGTCGAGGCGTACACCGACATACCTGGCTTAAATTGATGCCCTTGGTTAGTAATCTCGACCAATACTGGGTAGGTCAAATTTTGCATCTCGACACCAATGCGTTGCACGCTCGCTTCCATTTTTATCTCTGGGTTGGTTTCAGACCACACAACCACGCCCTGACCGACAGTAAAGTGCTTTAAGTCATACTCACTCGCCATGAATGACAAGGTGACTTTGTCGATATTGACCACTTCATAGAGCAAATCGCCTTCACTCACCCAAGCACCCGATTGCGCGGGTTTGTTAGAGATATAGCCCGAGATAAGAGACTCAATTTGCGTGTTTTCGAGATCAACTTGAGACTGTTGATAGTCAATTTGAGCGACAGAAACAGCCGCTTTAGCACTGAGAAACTCGGCACGTGCTGTATCTAACTCTCCCATTGAGAGGCTGTTCTTTTTGATGAGTGCTTGATAGCGGTTATAGGTTGCTTTTCGTAGCGCAAGATCCGCCTCTGCAAGCTCAAGATTTGCTTTGGCTTTATTAACGCTAAACTTAAAATCATCGGCTTTAATTTGAGCAAGTACTTGCTGTTGGTTTACAGCATCCCCCACTTCAAGATTATTCATCGCCACGACACCGGGCACCTCTGCCACAACACTGTGTTTATTTAAGCCTTGAACGTGGCCGATTAGCTCGGTTGCTTGAGCTAGTGTTACTTGAGTCGTTGAGACACCGAGAAGTGCTGCCAGCGCGATAATTTTAGTTTTCATAATTCAACCCTCACCTATTGATGTGAACTATTGTTGAACTGGCTTTGTCGAATTAAAGTCGAAGTCCAGTCGACATTAAAAAAGAATTTGATGAAGTTTCATTTTTTTGATCAACGCTATCCATTAGACATAAATTCGACATAATTTTAGGTAGGCTACATTTTTGATTGGAGCAGATCTTTAGGTGGGACAGATGCTTGAACGCAGTCGTATTTTGGTTGTTGAAGACAATATCGAACTACAAGGCATTATTGCCGACTTCTTAGAGGTTAAAGAGGCAATCGCAGACTTCGCTTCCGATGGCGAGCAAGGCTTTGAACTCGCCATGCACAATGACTTCGATGCAATTATCCTAGACGTCATGTTGCCCAAGCTCGACGGTATGCAAGTGGCGACCAAATTACGACGAAATGGCGTAACGACACCGATATTGATGCTAACAGCTTTAAATGGCCAAGAAGATCTACTGAACAGCTTCGATTCCGGCGCGGATGACTTTGTCACTAAGCCGTTTAAATTTCCAGAACTGGAAGCTCGTCTTTACGCGCTTATCAAACGCCATAAAGGCTTGGTTGCTCAAAAGATCTTAAGCTATGGCGAGGTAACGATTGATGAGAAAACGCATACAGCGTCAAGAGACAAACAACCCCTAACCCTGACACCTATCTTGTTTCAGATTCTAAGAGAATTAGTGAAAGCCCAAGGCGGCGTCGTATCTCGTGAAAGATTGATATACATGCTGTGGGGCGATGATATTCCAGACAAAGATGTACTCCGCAGCCATATCTACCTGCTGCGAAACGTACTCGATAAACCATTCGACTTCCCAATGTTGAAGACAATTCCTAAGCACGGGTTTCAGTTGATCTTATCTGCTAGTGAGCCTCAACAAGTATGAAAATTCGAACCAAACTAGGCAACTCAATCGAGGATGTCAGAATCCGTACCATGCGCACCTTTTCTGTCATCGCTCTGGTCTCTTCATGCGTTGTATTTTTTGTGTTCTCACTGCGTTTAGTTTGGCAGGAAGAAGCTCAAATAGAGAATCACCTGAAATCATTCAAAGGGGTGGCAGAGCAGTTTTACAAACGTCTTTCTCCCGATGGCAGCCTAAAGCTATCGGAGAACGTAACGGTTTATTATGGTGAAGAGGACTTTACCGACCAACTCAAAAAGGTTCCACCCATGGCATTGGATACCGTAGTTCGCCAACGTTTTGAACTAAGACTTTCTGAAGAACACATTCTTATACCCGGTGTAGTCGTCTATCATTTTGCCTTCGAAGACCAGAACAAAACTATCCCAGCTTACATCGCCATCAGCTCTTTTGATATGGATTTGTGGGACGACAGTTGGGGCGTATTAATGGCAATATCAACTCTGCTTATGCTCGGGCTGATTATTGTATTGCGGATTACACTCAAGCAAGTGTTTGACAAGCTTATGGCACCCATTGGAGAACTCAGTACGCAGCTCAGCAAGCATGAGTCTGATAACTTCCATGTTCCGACTCACACGGTTGATGAGTTGCAGATGCTTACTTCACACCTAAACAGCTACTCCAAGATGAAAGACCGACTTGCCAAGCAAGAGATGATGTTTGCCAAATACGCCAGCCACGAATTAAAAACACCGATATCGATTGTTCTTGGCGCTGCCGAATTGCAAGCCATGAAGCCTAACGACCCAGCATTCCAAACCAAGCAACGCGAGCGTATTCTTGGGGCGGCCAATGGCATGAGTTCCACCGTTGAGGTGTTATTGAACATTGTGAAACAAGAGAACTCTTCAACTGAGAAAACTCTCACCGTTATCGACGATGCCACTCTCGATTTATCTAAGTACAAAGCGATGCTAGCTTCTGGCGTTGAGCTGCTATTAAACGTTGAACCAAACACCACACTCAACATGCCATTGCCGCTGGTGAATATGGTGTTGAAGAACTACATTGAAAACGCGATCCGATTTACCACGCAAGGTGAGATAAGGGTGACCATCAACTCCAACACGATTTCGGTTACTGATACTGGCACAGGGTTAAGTGATGATACTAAAACTGAACACGGCCTTGGCCTAATCATCGTAAAACGCATCGGAGACAGTTACGGTTGGACATCAACTCTAACTGATAACGCGCATTCAGATTCGACAACAACCCGTTCTGGCTGCACTGCGACCTTTGCTCAAAGCGATGCATAAAAACGGCGTCTATTCAAAAGCGGCTGTTTCAAGAAACAGCGTATGCAAAAAAGGACATCGAGTGATGTCCTTTTTTAATGAATTGAAGGGAAACTATTCCGCCTTTCCTTTTACACCACACCCTTTAATCACGAGCTGGGTGATGAATTCAGCGGCATCTTCATAGTCTTTATCATCGAGCTGGTCTTTCTGCATCACGCTGCAAATCTGCCAACCAAAATCGGCGTAGGTTTGAGTAGCCGCCCAGATGGTGAACATCAGATGGTGTGCCGGAACGTCATCCATTAAGCCTTGTGCTGACCACGTTGAGAACTTATCAAGGATCATCTGTGACTGCTTATACAATTCATCACCGATCTCTTTCGGAAGCACTTTAGCATCTGACATCACTTCGTTAGCAAACACTTTAGAAGCGTGTGGGTGGTCGCGTGAGATGATTAACTTAGTTTGAATGTATTGAGATAGGGCTTCTACGGGATCACTCAGCTCTTCAATAGGACGAGAGGCTTCAAGTAACGGCTGCGTGACGGTTTCTAGAACGGCATTGTAGAGCTTGTCTTTCGAGCTGAAGTAATAGAATACGTTGGGTTTGGGAATGTCGGCCGCCTTCGCGATATCCGCCATTTTGGTTGCGGCATAACCATGAGTAGCGAATTGTTCACACGCCACTTCGATGATTAAATCTTGATTCTTTTGTCTGATCCTAGACATATTGCATCCTTTACAGCTCGTTACTAAAATCATAGTAATCAACGTGCTTCATTAGTCCAGAAGATAATCTCAGAACTCAAGGTCACCGCATTGATAACAATAAAATGGCCGCTCTATTTGTTAAGAAGCGACCATTCCATACCGTGTTTTTGAACTGTTCAAGTTAAAGAATCAATATTGCGCGGAAGTCATTCACATTGGTCAGCGTTGGTCCCGTGGTAAGAAGCACATCGACTTGCTTGAAGAAATCGTAGCTGTTGTTAGCATCGAGATAGTCTTGCGCTTTAAGCGACAAGTTCGAACCTTGCTGCCATGTTTGTGGGGTAATCCACGCACCCGCATTGTCTTCCACGCCATCAATCCCGTCGGTATCGGCGGCCAATGCAAATATGTTGTCTTGGCCTTTAAGCTCATTATATAGGCTCAACAAGAACTCACAGTTACGCCCACCGCGACCATTGCCTTTAACGGTTACTGTGGTTTCGCCACCGGAAAGTATCACGCAAGGCGTCTCAAATGGGTGCTTGTGATTGGCCACTTGTTTAGCCAACGCAGCGTGAACTTTCGCAACATCTCGCGCTTCTCCCTCTATACAATCACTCAACACATAAGCCGGAATGCCTAAGCCTTCAGCTTCTGCTGCAGCGGATTCCAATGCCGACATTGGGGTGGCGATAATGTGGTGCTCGGCGTTTTTCCAACAGACGTCATCTGGCTTAACGGTTTCTGACTCTGGATTATTTAACCATTCAAATGCCGAGCGTGGTGTTTCTATTTGGTAACGTTCTAAAATTGCCATCGCATCAAAACGCGTGGTGGTGTCGGGTACGGTTGGGCCAGAGGCAATCACACTAATGTCATCACCCGGCACATCAGAAATCGCCAGTGACACTACCCTTGCAGGATAGGCCGCTTTGGCGAGTCGACCGCCTTTTATTGAAGATAGATGTTTGCGAACACAATTCATCTCATCAATGGCGGCGCCTGATTTGAGCAGCGCTTTATTGATTTGTTGCTTCTCTGCCAAGCTGATGTCGCCACCGGGCAGACTTAGCAAAGCGGAACCGCCACCCGACAGTAGGCAAATAACCGTGTCATCTGCGCTCAAGCTACTCACCAATTGCAGCATGCGCTGGCTCACTTCTAAGCCCATCGCATCTGGCACAGGATGCGCTGCTTCAATCACTTCGATATGTTCGCAAGGGGCGGTGTGCTCATAACGAGTCACCACCAAGCCTTCAAGATCACGCAGTGCAAGATCTTGTTGTTTCTTTGCCTGCCACACCGCTTCGAGCTCTGCTGCCATTGATGCGGCCGCTTTTCCTGCTCCGATCACCACAGTACGCCCGGCTTGATTAGCTGAGCGATAAAAAATGTCTTGAGGAAGAAAAGGTTCGATGTGATTTTTAGGTAGCGCCTGATTAACAGCACTTGAGAAAAGGGTTTGCAGAAACTGCTTAGCATCAATGTCCATCAGCCACTCCTTAGTTGACGGAGAAAAAAGAACCCCGATACAAGGCCAAAGGGTGCCTGCTAAGATCAAGTTGGAAAGGAACAACTTCAACCTCGGCCTCGTATCAGGAACGCGTATAAAAGGAGACGAAACTACGCGATTTATAAACAAACTGTTGGGCTACGAATCGATAGCAGCCCTAATTAATTAACGAATCGAGTGGTCAGAACGTTTCTCAATCGCTTGGATAAGAGCAGAGTGGTCCCAACCTTCGCCGCCCATTTCGGCACACTCTCCAAATAGCTCTTGAGCGTTGGCCGTATTCGGCAGCGCAACACCCAATTCTTGTGCGCCCGTTAGCGCAAGATTTAGGTCTTTCTGGTGAAGTGAGATTCTAAAGCCAGGATCAAATGTGCCTTCAACCATACGCTCACCGTGTACTTCCAATATCTTAGAGTTAGCAAAACCACCTAATAGCGCCTGACGTACACGTGCTGGATCAGCGCCAGCTTTTGATGCAAACACCAGTGCCTCAGACACGGCTTCGATATTCAGAGCAACGATGATTTGGTTTGCGACCTTACAGGTTTGACCCGCACCGTTGTCGCCTACTAGCGTGATGTTCTTACCCATGATTTCGAACAGAGGACGAGCTTTATCAAACGCGTCTTGCTCACCGCCCACCATGATAGTCAGCGCTGCATTAATCGCGCCTACTTCACCGCCCGAAACCGGAGCATCAAGGTATGACGCGCCGCCTTCATTAATTCGCGCTGCAATTGCTTTGGTCGCGATTGGCGAGATCGAACTCATGTCGATAACCAGTTTTCCAGCTGCACCGCCCGCCGTTAGGCCTTTCTCAACACCGTTGTCACCAAACAGGACATCTTCAACTTGTGGTGTATTCGGCACCATTAAGATAACGATATCTGCTGCTTCAGCCGCTTCCGCTGGTGAATGACAGACCGTTGCGCCCGCTGCGACAAGGTCGGCAGGTGCTGCATTAAAGTGATCCGACAGAATCAAATCGTGACCTGCTTTTTGAAGGTTACTCGCCATAGGTTTACCCATGATGCCAGTTCCGATAAATGCAATTTTAGACATGTTGTTCTCCTTAACGTTTGAGGGTTACCAGACGCAATTAACGGTACTGGTGTAGCCAACCAAGGCCTTCTGTCGTTGTTGTTTTCGGCTTATATTCGCAGCCAACCCACCCTTGATAACCAAGCTCATCAAGATAATTGAGCACGAATGGGTAATTGATTTCTCCAGTACCCGGCTCGTGTCGACCTGGATTATCCGCCAGTTGCACGTGTGCGATTTGGCCAATGTTTTGTTGCATGGTCGGCGTAAGATCGCCTTCCATAATTTGCATGTGATAAATATCGTATTGGATAGAAAGGTTATCGCTCCCTACCTCTTTGATGATCGCTTTGGCTTGCTCTGTGGTGTTCAAGAAGAAGCCCGGAATATCACGGGTATTGATCGCTTCTATCACTAAGCTAATGCCTTCTGCTGCTAGCGCGTTTGCCGCGTAATGCAGGTTAATCACAAACGCCGATTGCGCGTCTTGTTGGGTCACACCTTGCGGGACAATCCCGGCTAAGCAATTCACTTGAGTACAGCCGAGTGCTTTTGCGTAAGCGATAGCTTTAGGTACACCCGCTTGAAACTCTTCAACTCGTGCTGGGTCTACCGCGATACCACGATCACCAGCATCCCAATCACCCGCAGGCAAGTTAAATAGCACTTGCTCTAGGTTATTAGCGTCGAGCTTTGCTTTGATTGCCTGAGCATCAAAGGCGTAAGGGAAAAGGTATTCCACACCTTGAAAGCCCGCTTCTGCGGCGGCCTCAAAGCGATCCATAAAATCAACTTCCGTGAATAACATTGACAAGTTTGCTGCAAATTTTGCCATGACTCTGTCCTTATTCTTTATCTGTAAAAATCTGGTTGTTTGTAGTAAAGCCTCACTCTATCGGAGGCTTTCCGTAGAGCTAAATCTCAGCTCTACGGATACACATTACTTAATGATTACTTGTACGCTAGCGCCGTTGGAGCATCGCCGCGGCTTTCGGCAAGTGGCTCAAATTCGTTGATGGCGTTGATCTCTACGCCCATCGCAATATTGGTCACTCTCTCAAGAATTAGCTCAACAACAACCGGTACTTTATGCTTATTCATCAACTCTTTGGCTTGTCCAAACGCAGCAGCAATTTGCTCTGGTTCACGAACTCGAATCGCCTTACAGCCTAAACCTTCAACAACCGCGACATGGTCAACCCCATAGCCTTCAAGCTCTGGCGCATTCTGGTTATCAAACGCCAGTTGTACACAATAATCGATATCAAATTGACGCTGTGCTTGACGGATCAAACCTAGATACGAGTTGTTCACCAACACATGAATGTATGGCAGGTTGAATTGCGCACCTACTGCCAGTTCTTCGATCATGAATTGGAAATCGTAATCTCCAGAAATAGCAACGATATCGCGATTTGGATCAGCCGCTCTTACACCCAATGCTGCTGGTGTTGTCCAACCTAGTGGGCCAGCTTGACCACAGTTGATCCAGTTACGCGGCTTATAAACATGCAGGAACTGAGCGGCAGCGATTTGCGACAAACCAATGGTGCTCACGTAGCAAGTATCACGACCAAATGCCTTGTTCATCTCTTCATAAACACGCATCGGTTTCATTGGCGCTTCATCGAAATTGGTTTTACGCAGCATGGTCGATTTGCGTTCCTGACACTCACTTGCCCAAGCATTTCGGTTTGGCAGCTTGCCAGCATCACGCCACTCTTGCGCCACTTCAACCATTAGCTCTAGCGCTGCTTTCGCATCAGAGACTATGCCCAAATCCGGACAGAACACACGGCCGATTTGAGTTGGTTCAATGTCAACGTGAACAAACTTACGGCCTTCGGTGTAAACATCCACAGAGCCAGTATGACGGTTTGCCCAACGGTTACCGACACCAAACACGAAGTCAGAGTTGAGCATGGTTTCGTTGCCGTAACGGTGAGACGTTTGCAGCCCCACCATACCTGCCATTAAGTCATGGTCATCTGGGATAGAACCCCAGCCCATCAAGGTTGGAATCACAGGAACACCGGTGATTTCGGCGAACTGCTGGAGCAATTCAGATGCGCCAGCGTTAATCACGCCACCACCCGATACAATCAGCGGTTTTTCCGATTGAGACATCATGGTTAATGCTTTCTCAACCTGCGCGCGAGTTGCTTGTGGTTTATAAGGTTCTAGCGGTTCATAGGTATCGATATCAAACTCAATCTCAGCCAGCTGAACATCAATCGGTAGATCAATCAGGATTGGTCCCGGGCGACCCGAACGCATTAAATGAAAGGCTTTTTGAAATGCGCGTGGCACTTGTGCAGGTTCCAGTACCGTGGTTGCCCACTTGGTCACTGGCTTGGCGATAGATTCAATGTCGACCGCTTGGAAATCTTCTTTGTGAAGACGAGCTCGTGGCGCTTGGCCGGTGATGCATAGAATTGGGATCGAATCTGCAGACGCAGAATAAAGGCCCGTGATCATGTCCGTTCCCGCTGGGCCAGAGGTACCAATACACACACCTATATTGTCTTGATTAGTACGTGTGTACCCTTCGGCCATATGGGATGCACCCTCTACGTGGCGAGCTAAGACGTGGTCGATTCCTCCGAGCTTTTTCATAGCCGCATACATAGGGTTTATTGCTGCGCCGGGAACACCAAATGCGATGTCTACACCTTCACGTTTAAGCACTTCTACCGCTGCTTCAATCGCTTTCATAATTGCCATTCGAACCTCCAGTTCAGATTGTATACAATTAAACTAACTTTTGTGTACTATGAACCATCCTCGCTATTTATCAACCCCAGAATGAAACAATTTTGTTACATCAACCCATCACATTAAGTACGCACTTACCTTGAAAAGCTTACAATTCATTGCTTTACATAAAATATCTTTACGTAAAAATAAATTACAAAAAGATCAAATGATAAATAAATGTTAAATACCGTTTGCTTGTTTACAATTTCTACAATATAAATACCCTTAAAAAGAGCATTTTGTATACAAAGTGGCATCGTATTGTTTAAAGTAGACAACAATGATGAATGACGTAAAAGAGAGAGAAGAAGTACAATGTATGCAGGTACTTGGGAAGATGGACAACTCCGAGTACAAAGAGATCTTGTCTAAAGATGCATTAAAATTCTTAGAAGCTCTCGTCAATAAGTTTGGAGATCGCCGTCATACCCTGCTAAGTGACCGCGACGTAAAACAAGCTCAATATGACGAGGGTGAGTTACCCAATTTTAGAAAAGACACCATTTCCATTCGCCAAAATAAAGAATGGAAAGTGGCGACACCGCCACCAGAGCTACTCGATCGCCGAGTAGAGATCACCGGGCCTATCGAAAGAAAGATGGTGATCAACGCGCTAAACTCAGGCGCGAAAGTCTTCATGTGCTGCTTTGAAGATGCGTCTTCTCCTACTTGGGCCAATATGGTCGAAGGGCAAATCAACCTAAGAGATGCCAACCTTGGCACCATTCGTTATTTCGATGAGAAGAAGCAGAAGCGTTACCAATTAAACGACGATCCTGCACTGCTGATCGCACGCCCACGAGGAATCCACCTTCCTGAGCAATCCATCCAATTCAACAATCAGCCTATCGGCGGTTGCTTGATGGACTTCGCCTTGTACTTTTTCCACAACTATCAATCACGTGCACAACAAGGTTTAGGGGTTTACTACTACATTCCAAAGCTAGAAAGCATGGAAGAAGCACAATGGTGGGACGATATTTTCAGCTTCACCGAAAACTATTTCCATGTACCAAAAGGCACCATTCGCGCGACAGTATTGATCGAAACGCTACCAGCCGTATTCCAAATGGAAGAGATCTTGTACGCCATGCGTGATCACATCGTTGCGATGAACTGTGGCCGTTGGGATTACATCTTCAGCTACATCAAAACTCTGAAGAACCATAAAGACCGCATCCTGCCAGATCGTCATGGGATCGGCATGGATCAAGAATTCCTCAACGCCTATAGCCAACTGTTAGTGCGTACTTGTCACGCTCGTGGCGCATTAGCAATGGGTGGGATGTCAGCCTTTATTCCAGCAAAAGACCCGCAAGAAATGGCGCGTGTAACCGCCAAGGTTATCGAAGATAAACAAAGAGAATCTCAGAACGGACATGATGGAACATGGGTTGCGCACCCTGCGCTGGTTGATTTGGCAATGTCGATCTTTGATAAGCACTTAGATGGCAAAGTAAACCAAATGGATTTCCAAAGCCCAGAGCATGTGATCAACGCCGACACGCTACTCAAGCCTTGTGAGGGCAGTCGCGACGAAGCAGGAGTACGTAAGAATATACGCATCGCGCTGTATTACATCGAAGCTTGGATTCAAGGCTACGGCTGTGTGCCTATCTACGGCCTTATGGAAGATGCCGCGACTGCTGAGATCTCGAGAGCCAATATTTGGCAGTGGATCCACCACGGGGTAACACTCGATGATGGCCAAACCTTTACCAAATCACTATTCCACTCTTGGCTTTACCAAGAGCTAGACACGATAAAACATGAAGTCGGAGACTCGCGCTATACAGCAGGTCGATTTGAAGAGACAGCTGATCTTTTCTATCAACTTTCTACAGCCGAAGAGTTCGCCGCCTTCCTAACTTTACCCAGCTATGGGCTATTACAAGAGTCCAGTTAGGACTCTTGTACCGAGCTGAATCAGTCAATGATATTCACAACAAGAGTAATGATTGGCAGGCTTAGCTTGGTACACGGCCCCTTGAAAAACTAGGAGATAACATGGGAAGTTTGACTCTACAACAAGCGTTGACCATCATCGATGGCACCTTAAAAGCAGGAAAAAAGATCCACACAGAACCTTTGACGGTCGCCGTCTTAGACAGCGGTGGCAAACTGATTTCTCTGCAACGTCAAGATGGCTCTAGCATGATGCGACCAGACATCGCGATTGCTAAAGCGTGGGGGGCACTCGCACTGGGTTGTTCCTCTAGAAAACTCGCCCAAGATGCTGACAACCGACCAGCATTCATCTCCGCCGTAAACGTGCTGGCACACGGAAACATGGTGCCAGTTCCAGGGGGACTACTGATTCGAGACAAGGATAAAACGGTACTGGGTGCTATCGGGGTAAGCGGTGACATCTCAGACATTGATGAAAGCTGCGCCATCAACGGTATTGGCTGCGCAGAGCTGTTCAGTGATGAGATGTTGCAAGCATAACTAGCCAACTCGCTGTACTTGAAGTTCTTAGACAGGAATAAAAAACCGAAGCCAGATAGCTTCGGTTTTTTTATGAATCGAAAGGAAGATCAGCAAAACTACTCGTAAGCGCTCAACCATGTTTTTAACAGTTGGTTGGTGTTCTTCTTCTGGCTCGCAGACAGAGATTTAACCAGCTTTTTCTGCATTTCAACATGCTCAGTCATCATTTGGTCAATCAGAATCAGACCATCTTTGGTTAGCTGAACACTCACGCTGCGTCTGTCTTCTTTGCTGTGCTCACGACTGATCAACCCTTTAGCTTCCAATTTATCAAGGCGATTGGTCATCGCGCCAGATGTCAGCATCATCGACCCAATCAATTCTGATGGCGTGAGTCGGTAAGGCTTTCCAGAACGTCGCAACGTAGCCAGCACATCAAACTCACCGAGTTTCATGTCGTATTTTTTATGAAGCTCGGCAACTTGAGTCTCCATATACTTGGCAATACGCATAATCCGGCCCATCATTGCCATAGGCTCAGTTTCTAGCTCAGGCTTTTCCTTTGCCCATTGCTCTACTACGCGGTCGATAGCATCCATTTGCAATCTCGCTCCGTTATTAGTCTTGATTACTTCAAACTAGTTTAACATAAAGATACTTTACAACCACATGATCTAAGTATACAGTTCACACAATTAGTTATCTTAACGTAAAGATATTTCATATGAACATATTACTCGCAATGATCCCCGCGTTCTTTTGGGGAACAACTTATGCAGTGACGCAGTTTACTCTTCAGGAATGGCCTCCTCTGCTACTTGGTGCTTTACGCGCCTTGCCTGCTGCCTTATTGCTGCTTGCAGTAAAACCTAGCCTGCCAAAAAAAGGCGAGTGGCAGATCATTTTCACCTTAGGTCTGATTAACATCGCGACCTTCTTTGGTTTGATCTTCGTAATGGCACTAACGCTGCCTTCAGCGATTTCTGGCGTGGGTATGATCTCTGTACCTGTGTTTGCGATGATCTTCCACTGGGTGGTTAAGAAACAGCGTCCACACTTGATTCAAGCCTTGTCTGGTATTGGCTTAATCACATTGGCATGGATACTGTTCGACCCAAGTCAGATCGCTTTAAGCCCAATAGGCTTAGGCGCCATGTTTGCTGCCATCATGTGTATCGTCATCGGCAGCAGTCTGACCAAGTCTCTTGGTAACCGCATGCATTGGTGGAAGGTATTAACGTGGCAGCTGATTTTAGGTGGTACGATTTTGTCTGTAGCTTCTGGCGTTCATGCATTCATCGACCCGCAGCCTTATGTTAACGCTGTCACTCATTTCGATACTCGTAATGCGATGGGCCTATTGTGGGTGATTGGGCTAAACACAGCACTTGGTTACGGCATGTATGTATGGTTGCTACAACGTATGTCAGTGGTTGATTTTACCTTTGGCGGTATTGCCAACCCTGTTGCGGGCATCGTGACAGGCATGGTGTTGATGGGCGAATCGTTTACTCCCACTCAATACTCACTAATGACAGGCATGATCGTGATGTCGCTGCTACCGCAACTTATTCTGGCAGTAAGACAAACCAAAACGGTCAAACCCGTTACACAAAGCAAAGTGCAGCAATAAGCCCGCACCGCAATAACCGAACCCAACAAACCCGCCCAATGCGGGTTTTGTTTTATCTGACTAATTTGGCAACCTACATAGCACCCCACACCTCAAGCCTTCGATTCAAAGCTCATTTTTGAGCCTGCAACGTATCAGATATGTTTTTTCAACTAACATAAAGTAAGCGCATCGAAACAAAACTTAAAGGTGACACCATGATTACATCGAAGTTGAAAGCACTTGTGTTAGCGAGCAGTATCTTCATATCACACCAAGTACTTGCTACGGAAAACTACAATACTGAGATTCCTCCAAGCATCATGACTCCAGATACCGTGCAAACCAGCATCGGTGAATTAAATTTTAAAGACGGTGCACCAACGGCGGAAACGGCACAAAAGCTTTATGACAACCTCGATACACTTCGCTCAACAGAGGTGTTTCTCAACGCGATTCCTATGGCATCTGTAGAAGCGCTGCGCCTTGGGCACGTTGAATTAGGTTCAAAGTCATCAAATCAAGTCGTTGTGTTCGATAAGCTGATGGATTCAAACCCACTATTCTTAACGGGTAATACCGATACCGTTTATGCCTCTGTCTTCCTCGATTTGGAGAAAGATGGACCAACAGTCATTGAGGTTCCTGAAGGCATGGGCCCGACGACCGTTAATGATGCATTCTTTCGCTTTGTCACCGACTTAGGCATTGTCGGACCCGATAAAGGCAAAGGCGGTAAATACCTAATTCTGCCTCCTGGCTATGAAGGTGAAGTGCCGGAAGGCTACTTTGTTTCGCAGTCCACCAGCTACACTAACTGGTTTATTGCTCGCGGCTTCTTGAAAGACGGTAAAACCGATGCGGCGATGAAAGCCTACAAAGAAAAATTGAAAATCTACCCACTAGCAAAGAAAGATGATCAACCCAAAATGGAGTTCATCTCAGGCAGTGGCAAACCGTTCAATACCATTCATGCGAACGACGAGCATTTCTACAAAGAGATAAAAACGGTATTGGATAAAGAGCCAATCTCGTTTATCGACCCAGAACTGCGCGGCTTACTATCGAGTATTGGTATTCAGAAGAACAAACCTTTTGCTCCTGACGAACGCATGCAGAAGCTGATGAAAGATGGTGTCGCGATTGGTAACGCAACGGCTAGATCTCTGTACTTCCAACCACGAGATGAAAAAGCCTACATCTATGATGATCGCCTATGGAAAACAGCATTTATTGGTAAAGATTACCAATGGTTAGTCGACAAAGGTGAAGGTGGGCGCAACCTAGATGCTCGAACTTATTTCTTCTATGTTGCAACAGTAAACACACCTGCGATGGCACTTAAGCTTATCAACAAAGGTTCACAATACGCGCTGATTGATCAAGCGAAAGATGGTGAATATTTCGATGGTAGCCAAAACTACAAGGTGAATATTCCTGCGAATGTTCCTGCGAAAAACTTCTGGTCCGTGGTGGCTTACGACACGCAAACTCGCTCAGAGCTGCAAACGAGCCAACCATTACCAAGTAAGAATAATCAGCGTGATGACTTTGTCGAAAACAAAGATGGTTCAGTCGATTTGTATTTTGGCCCAAAACCACCAAAAGGAAAAGAAGCAAACTGGATTGAGACCGTACCGGGTAAAGGCTGGTTTGCGATTCTAAGATTATATGGACCACAAGAAGCGTGGTATGACAAAACATGGAAACCGGGAGATGTGGAACGCGTAGAGTAATCTACTTAGCTCTTAAATCATCGATTCCCGTAAACTAAAAAACGCGCCTTCATTAGGCGCGTTTTTTGATTCTCTTTAATTGGTTTCCTATCTGGTTCTTAGTTCTTAGTTCTTAGTTCTTAGTTGATAGTTTTTAACGCTCAGCTATTAAAAGATACACTATCGATTCACCTTTCCAGTTCAATTAAATCGCCTTTAAGCAAGTCGACAACAGCCCTTCAATACGTTTAACAACCGGGTGTTGATAGCAAGCACGATGGTATTGAATCCCAACATCAAAGAAGATTTCCTCACCTTGGAACACCACTGGGATTTTAGTAAGTCCACTAAGTATCGATGCATCATTCATATTGAATCCAATAAACACATATTGGCTCACTTGAGCACACTCTAATGCTGAAAATACAGAAGCAACAGTAAGCTTTTGCTCTAGCTTGATACCAGTACGCTTTCGCAAACGCTCATAGTAAGAGTTGCCATCTAGAGTCCCCATCGATACACGAACCGTATCAAAGTTCTCTAGTTGAGTGAGGTCTATGTTTTTATTGTCAGCGAGTGGATGTGAGTCCGCCACATAAGCAAACAGGGCAAGCGACCCCACTTTCCGTTCTACAAGATTATCATTGAGATCATTCGGGTATCCTGATATTCCAACAGCAAGAGTGCCTGCTTTGGGGTACTCAACCCCTTCTAACGACCAGTCCATCATGGATATTTTGGGATGGTAGTCTGTGTTGGATAGCCCTTTCAGCAACGGTACCGTCAACAGAGTGCTAAGAGGATTGGCAGCATGGAAAACATACTCGATATTGGCATCCGTCCCCTCAAACGACTGAGAGATTTGCTGCGCTTGCTCTAACTGTTCAAGTGGCTCTTTCACCACCAACATCAACTGAGTGGTAAACAAAGTCGGAGCATAATTTCCCTTTGCTGCAATAAACAACTCATTGGCAAATAAATCACGGCAATCTGCTAAATGTCGGTTGAACGTCGCACGGCTAATATCCAAGGTATGACAAACCTTAGCCTGAGATTGCTGATCATAAAGCAGGCCCAAAAAGCGATATAAGTTTAAGTCGATGGTGTTCTTCAAACATCCTCCTAGTGCCACGCTCTGCGTATTCAATCAGTATGGCGCTGAACAAAGTAAACTTTCAATACTCAGTGCTATAACTTTGCTGCCAGTAGCATTTTTCATGCAAATTTTCTAAATACGATTTTCGGAAGGGCTCTAATGCCAACTGAAAGGAACATTATCTTACATCGCTGAATCCAGCATCCACACACAAAAATTAGACCTTACAAAGAATGATGCCTTTAACAAAACTCATTTTCATGAAAAATTTTTACACATAAACATTACATTAGAGATTTAATTTCTACAAAAACCTTCAATTAGAGACAAAAAGGCAAAATTTTTCTCCGACTACCTACTTATACTGTGCCACGTCATTAAGGCGCTACAAGCCTATGATTTAAAATAATTATTAAAGAGTAGTCACCATGAATTCGAAGTCGCTAACTATCTTGCTTTTTGTCTCTGTTTGCTTAATTTGGGGAACCACTTGGTTCGCTATGGAAGTGGCATTGCATTCTATCCCACCTATTTTTGCCACTGCATTACGCTTTCTACTCGCAGCACCTCTGCTTGCGGTATTAGCGAAAGTCTTTAAACAACCTTTGCTATTTCCCAAGGGTAAGCGTCAATGGCTGCTCATTGTCGCGCTGATGTACTTCGCTATTCCGTTTACTTTAATGATCTACGGTGAGCAATACATCTCTTCTGGTTTGGCATCGATCATTTTCGCGAACATGCCGGTTGCTGTCATGTTGATGTCTGGCTTATTCCTAGGCCTGCGCTTGGCGAAGCATCAAATCTTCGGCCTGATCACCGCAGTTGTCAGTCTATGTTTAATCCTTGGCACCGAAATGCAAATGGGTGGCGATGACTACCTGATTGGCACGATTTGTTTAGGCCTTGCTGTTGCCATTCATGCAGTGATGTATGTGTTGGTTCAAAAGCACTGCAAAGGGATTGAAGTTCTAACCTACAACGCCGTACCAAGTTTGATTGCTGCTCTATTCTTATTCGCCGTTTCAGCGATGGGTGAAAACGTGAATGTTGAATCCTTCACTTGGGATTCAATATCAGCCGTGGTTTACCTAGGCTTTGTAGCAAGTGTTGGCGGTATTGTGGCTTACTTTAAATTGGGGCAGGTTTCGACACCGTTCCAAGCGTCTATCTGCTTCCTCATCTTCCCAGTTGTTGCTCTACTGATCTCTTGCTACGTCAATGGTGAGGTTCTATCTGAACAGTCTCTGCTTATGATGATCCCTCTACTTTGTGGCATCTTGCTGACCAAGGCACCGAAGAGCATCTTCAAACTGCGCTCTTCGCTAAAAACGGCAAGCAGCAACTAAGCGCTATTTAGCTGATATATTAATTCACCCTAGAAACTCGCAATGAGCTTCTAGGGTTTTGCTTAGAGAACGGATTGCACTCGCAATGTTTATCACACATTCCTTTCCACTCACCCCAGCTTGTTTCACCACTATCACGACTCACCAAGTGAATGACTTAACAGTCGCTATCGACTACATTAGAACCAGCTAGAACAGTCGGCCATTGCCTTACCCTGCAAAGCGCAGGTCTTCAGCATAGGAATACCATGAGAACTCCCATTAAACACGTTCGCCTAATCAAAGGTCAGCCTTGTCGTGCGACTGAGCTGTCTAAAAATAATGACGACGCGTTCTTAGAACCACACAGACATGAGTATTGGGAGTTGGTGTGGTGCGTGGATAATCTGGGTAGCCAAAGTATTGATTTCGTCGACTACGACAACAAAGTCGGACGTATTTTTACCATTGCTCCTGGCCAGGTTCACCGCTCTGAACTGGTGGGTGAAAATGCTCGTTTACTGGTATTTACTCCTGGCTTTGTCAAAACCAATCATCGCAACACACAGCTGGTCGATACCGTTTTTGCCATGCATCAAAGTCGTCCTCCCTATTTGGACTGCAACGAAGAAAGCAACCGCTACCTGCTGCCTATTTTCACCATGATCAAAGAAGAGTGTGAGCGAGAGGACAACGACTGGGATTTAGTAGAATCTCTCGTTAATAGTTTTTTGCGCTACATACTACGCTTCGCAACCCAGTCCTCATTGAAAGGCGAAGTGCGCGACAGCCGAGTAAACAAGGTTGTTGACTTGATTGAACAACATTACACAACGCACAAACATTGCGAGTTTTATGCGCAAGCACTGTCGATAACTAACAAGCGCATCAACGAAATAGTCAAAGCGGAACGAGGTAAAACGGTCACTCAGTTAATCCATGATCGAACCATCTTAGAAGCGAACCGAGAACTGATCTTTTCGACCAAGACAATTAAAACCATCGCCTTTGAACTTGGCTTCGAAGACCCTGCCTATTTCAGTCGTTTTTATCGTGGGCAGATGAAAGAGTCTCCTGCAGAGTTTCGAGCTCGATGTGCAGATAGTGCAACATAACACGCAGATAATCCCTTTTTAGAATCCAATTAAGTTCGGATAATTCTCCCTCTTTATTTCATCCAATTTGTTGGGAGCTTTCTGGAATGGGCATCAACCTCAAAACCGATCCGATCTCAAAATCCTTTTATCAATACCTTTGGCCCGCACTAACGGGCATGGTGATCAAGTCTCTTTTTATCATGGGAGATGCTTGGTTCGTCGGGCGCGGTGTTGGCCCAGATGGGCTTGGTGCTATCGCTTTGACCATCCCTGCTTTTTCAATATTCACCGCCATTGCCATGATGGTGGGTATTGGTGGCGCGGCTCTTATGTCTATCGAAGTCGGCAAAGGAAATACAACGTCGGGTCAAACCCTTTTTAGCCAATCAATGCTCAGTACCGCTGTGCTTAGCTCCATTTCAGTCAGCATCGCTCTGTATTTTCTAAACGACATGATTGCGTTAATGGGCGCTTCTGGTTACATGGCAGAACTGACTCACGACTACCTGTCCGTGATGCTGCCATTCTTTGTGTTGTACTCGTTAGCTTGGGTCATGTCGTGCTTTGTTCGTAACGATACCAACCCAAAACTGGCGACTTACGCGATGTCGATAGGTGCTGTCGTTAACCTAGTTTTGGATTACTTCTTCGTCTTAGAGTTTGGTTGGGGCATGAAAGGGGCAGCCTACGGTACGGCAATTGCTCAAGGTGTTATCGCTTGTATTCTATTAAGCCACTTTGTACGTAAGCAAGGCACTTTGGAGCTGAGCTTAAAAGGGATTGGTTTGAGCAAACTGCCAAGCATTCTAAAAATAGGTACGCCGACATTCTTCATTGAAGTAACCGCAGCGATGACAATCTTATTGTTCAACTACGTGTTGCTGCATCAGTTTGGTGAGAATCATATTATCGCCTATGGCTTAACAGCAAACATCGGGGTATTTGCCCTATTTGTGATGGTCGGAATCGCTCAAGCCTGCCAGCCAATCATCAGCTTTAATCATGGTGCCAATCAGCCAAGTCGTATCGAAGCGATTTTTCGCTTAGGTTTAAAAAGTGCAATTGGTAGCGGCTTGGTGTTTATGGTTATTGTGTTCCTGTTTGCTCCTCAAATCGCAGCCCTCTATTTGGGTGAATCAAGTGATTTGATTGCACTGTCATCAACCGCATTGACGTTCTTCTTCTTTGCTGTGCCTCTGATGGGCATCAACTTAGTGATCGCCAATCTGTTTCAGGCAACGGCCAAACCTAAACAAGCAACACTGATATCCCTTGGGCGCGGCTTTGTGTTCGTCGCCTTGGGCATCATGATTTTGCCAAAGCTATTCCCAGAACAAGGAATTTGGGCGAGTATCCTGTTCGCGGAAACCGTAACAGCCATATTCAGCCTGAGCATGTTACGCAGCTACAAGAAGCGCTTTTCAGGCTCATTAGAAAAGCAGGTGGCATAGGACATAGGACGTAATCCGTTTAGAGCATAACGCTTCTTGATCATCAAACAGCGTATACAAAAAAGCTCCAATATCGCTATTAGAGCTTTTTGTTTCTCTCATCAGATCGAAATGAACTTTAGCGCCAGCTAAACATCCGGACTTCGTTACCCTCTTCAGGCTTCTTAGGAATGTTTAAAGACAGCGCCAGAGAAACCACTGCCATTGCTGCACCAATGTAAAAAACTGTTGCGGGAGACGATAACCAAATCACACCAAACGCGACTGGAATAACAACCGCTGCGATATGGTTGATGGTGAAAGAGACACCCGCGGTTGAGGCCATGTCAGCAGGGTCTGCAATTTTCTGGAAGTAGGTTTTGATCGCCAATGCCAACGCAAAGAACAGATGATCGACAACATACAGCGCGGCAGCCCACTCCGCTGTTTGTACTAAAGCATACCCAACGAACACACCTATCAAACCGACATACTCGAAAATCAGCGCCTTCCGCTCACCCACCACACCAATAAACTTACCAATGCGTTTGGCGAACAAGAAGTTAAACAAGTAGTTAATTAAGAACAATAGCGTGATGTCTGCAGCCGAGTAACCGAACTTCTCTACCATCAAGAAGCCTGCGAACACCGTGAAAATTTGTCTTCTTGCGCCACTCATAAACGTTAGCGCGTAATAGAGCCAGTAACGCTTCCTCAACACCAGTTTTTTATTTTGCTGAGTCTTGGTTTGAAACTCAGGGAAACCAAAGGTCATCACCAATACTAAAATGAAACCGATGCCCCCAGTGATGCCATAAACCCATGCAAAATCAAGCTTGAGCTGTTCTAGCATCACCCAAATTGATCCATAAGTGATTAACGAGGCCAACGCGCCAACGGAGATCATCTTACCTAACATCTCTGGCGCTTCTTCTTTACTCAGCCATTGCAGTGACAAAGACTGCTTCAGCGTTTCAAAATAGTGAAAACCCGTCGACATCAAAATCGTAGTCAGCAATAAGCCTGTGAGTGTAGGAAATAAGCCGGTAATCGCCGTGCCTACGGTTAACATCGCCAGCGATATCAACATAAAGCGTTGCTCACGAATGAATGCCAACACAAACACCACGGTAAACGCTAAGAAGCCTGGGATCTCACGAACACTTTGCAACAAGCCAATATCGGCACCATCAAAGTTCGCTTTCTCAATCACGAAGTTGTTAAGCAGAGCCATCCAGCTCGAAAACGCGATAGGGACAACAATCGAAATCAGTAATAAGAAGTTTTGCGGCGTTTTCCAGCTCGCTGTTGATGCACTCATGACAGCCAAATCCTAAATAGTAATCCAGTATCATACTCCGGTTTTATGGCAATTAACAAACGATTAACTTTTGTTTTTCTAGCGTTTATACAGGGTATAAATGCATGGTGCAAAAAGAAATAATCAAGAGAAATAGGTCGTTATGAAAAAGAGAGGTGAAATAAGAAAAGAGGAATAAGAAGGGAGTATTCCTCCCTTCTTTGACGCAATAAACCGTTAAAGACCTTTATAGAAAGTTAGCCATTCACCTCGTTCTAAGCCGCTAACATGTACCCCAGAGATGCCACTTGACGTTGTCGCGTTGGTCGGAGAAAACGAGAGGTTTACGTTTTTGAATTTATCGGAGATTTCACTTGCTGTACCCGTTTGAGAAAGAATGTAACCCAAGTTGGTTGAATTCCAATTTGAATTGCCGCTGTCTTCCCACTTTTTGAGGAGCTCTTTGGTCACCAACTGGCTACCAACCTTGAGAGCCGGGCCGCTGATATTTCGGAACTGATAATAGTCCGCGTCCGAAGAAGTTAACGCAATCACCTTATCTTCTAACACATACAAAGACTTGATGGCATTGTTACTCAGAGACTCTGTTACAAGTAAGGTTCTCGTCATGTTATCAACGATATAAAGAGAACTTGCTGTGGTAATCGCACTGGTTATTCCGTCTCGCGATGTCGCTATCTTGCTAATAGCAGAATCAACGGTCAGCTCCCCAAGTACGGTTTGTTGTATCGAGTTAGACACCCACTCAACCTTATTACTATCCAGCCCCAACAATATCTGTTGATTCACGACAATATTGGCTGTTTTAAGGTTTAACTTATCAATCGTCATCTTAGTGGATAGGTTAGAGGTGTTGATAACTTCTGCTGCTAAATTACTGTTTGAAAAGTAATTCTTATAAACAATTAATGCTTCACTTTCGTCGTAAGATGACATGACTTGCGGTGAGGAAGCTTTCAATGCGTGACTCCATCTTTTCATATCAAGCTTATTAGCACTTAGCAATTTGAGTTCTTGCTGTGAGTATATCGAGCTTCCGGTATTTTTAATCGCCAGTAACGAGCCACTTTGTAACAGAGGAACCACTGCCGCGAAGTTATCATTGATGCACGATTCACTCGATTTAGGCGGCTCGGCTGGATTAGGTTTTGGAATGGGTGGAAGCGTACCTCCACTGCGACTGCTGTATGTATCAATCGCAAAAGCCTTCACGCCAACATTGTTGTTATTCGAACCATTGAGGCTTGTAAGGAAAACACCATTAGCGCCTTGGCTATTACAAATATCACTCGATGTAGGTGTGACGTAAGCGGTCGGTTTATAAACCTTGTATGCCTGAACACCATTTAACGCAGGAACTAACTGAATGATTTCACTCGAGTCGACCGGTATTTCTCCGCCTCCAGTACCACCTCCGTGATCGTAATCATCGTCGTCATCATCATCGTCATCATGGTCGTCGTGACCGTCATCGTCGTCGTGTGAACGGATGCTAACCAGACCAGAAACCGCTTGAGATGCTGGGTCACTATCGATTGTCACTGGCTTATTGCGTGAAGAGCTATCAATTTGCATAACCACATCATTGGCCGTTAAAAACACAATCTGACTGCTCGCTGGATTCAGAGCTATCGACTTCGCATTAGACAATTGCGGTACCGATTGTGAACCGCGAACAACCAAAGAATCTTCAATTTGTAGATGCCGCGAAACCGTACCAGCAACGTCAATATTAGATAAGTCTAAAGTCTTATGTTCTATCATCAAATCAAGAGCATGAGCAATATTCGTATAAGAAGACTGCTTACCGTCACTTTGCGCCTTTTTCAGCGATTTTAACAACAGATTTGATAGATCTTTAGTTCCATGAGTTGAGTCCAGAACACTAAAATTGATGCCAACATGATCGCCTAACTTACTTTGAAGTGATGCTTTTGCTTGTTCTACATCGTTACTTACCGTTGGGTTAAACATCATCTCGCTATGAATCAAAGTAGTGAAAGGCGTCACCACTTTCATACCAGGAGAAGCAGTCAAAATTGCACCATCATATTGCCTTTGCTGTGCGTACCCAGAAACATCAGCAATCTGTTTCTCTTGATCACTGCATACGCCATTCAGATCTGCATCAGCGCAGACTAATGAATCTAAAAACGCATAGCCTGAAGCCGTAGACCCAACTGGGTTTTCGCTATCAGAACTGCCTCCACATCCTGAGACCATCAAGGCACTAGAGATTGCTAGTGACAATTTGCATATTAAGAATTTATTGTGCATTTTTTCGACCGATTCACCTAGTTTATTATTGGATTGATAGCATTTAATTTGGCTATTAAATCACTCAACGAAATAAAAGATCAAATGATATTGATAATTACTATCATTTAAATTAATATCCTCCGCCTTTCCTATGGGTAATTTATAAATTATTTGGAGTTCAGGTGGTAAGAAATCCATACAAACTAATGAGTGTTTCACTCGTTTCCACAATGCTCATGGCTTGTGGTGGAGCAGAGTCAGATCCGAAGCTCAAGCAGTCACAGACTCAACCAAATTCTCAGAATATTTCGGGCATAGCTTTGGATGGTTATTTACACAATGCGAAGGTTTGTTTAGACAAAAATAGCAATGCCATGTGTGACTCTGCTGATGGGGAAATTGCCACTACGGACGCCGAAGGACGATTTCAGTTAGACGTCGACAATGATGTCGCCCAATACCCAATATTGGTTGAAGCGGTTGCCGGTATAACCATCGATATGGATTCACCAAATCAGCCTATTGAATCCGGATTTACGTTAGAAGTGCCGAGTAACAATTCGAACGTGATCAGCCCCATGACATCTCTTATTGCGAGTGTAGCGAAAACCAGTGGAATCAGTTTTGATGAAGCAACTCAGCTTGTGGCCAGCGACTTAGGCATAGATAAACAACTGGCTGTTGGTGATTATTCCGCATCAAACTCAGCGATAAGCCGTGAAGTACACATGTTTGCACGCGGTGTTACTCGCGTACTTCAGGAAGCACAAATGGCCTCTGTTGATGCAGGTGTCGACCAAATCAATGCTCGAAAAGGCTCTATGTACAAGCTGGCAGAGCTTGATTTAGCAGAATTTAAAGCCAAGACCGATTTGCTGTCTCATGGCGCATCAGGAACCGATAGCGCATTGAAGCAACTTGGTAAGGAGTACCGAGATCAACTCAAAGTTTCCCATGAAGACATCGATGGCAATGAAATCATCACTAGACCGCCGGCTCCTAAACATGGTCAGGTCAATGATGCCTCAGACACCTTCGACTGGCAGTTTGTACGTGGCTTCAACCACAACACAGATTACGAATATTCGCTAGATTCAGGGAATACTTGGACAACAGTAATTCGTAAGCCGATTGCTGTAGGGAAACTGGCGTTCGACAAAGGAGCCGTTCAAGTTCGAGTTGCCGCGTCTAACGTTCGTAATACTCCAGCCGGAAAACCAATGCTTTCAGACAAGGCGTTTACGCTAACGACAGTGCCTGCTGCTCCAGCTTGGATTACGGTGAATAACGCGATCAACCAATTTGATTGGGCATTTGTCGACTCGTTTAATGAACTAGGTTTATATGAATATTCATTAGATAACGGCTCAAATTGGATAAAAGCGACTGAAAAGCCTCAAAACATTCAAGACCTAGATATTCCAGTTGGGCACTTAAAAGTTCGTGTAGCCAAAGATGACTTGCTAGGTCACCCAACGGGATTAAGTTCAGCATCAGAACAATCGATGACGGTAACCCCAAACCAACCAGCAAAGCCGGTATTGGAATTTGCTAAAGACAACACCAATCAGATCTATTGGCTCTGGGTAGCTGGATACAACGATCCATCTTTCTACGAGATTAATCTAGGTAATGGTTGGCAGGACGTAACTGCACTGCCGTATCTTGTTGGCAATGTTTCACTTCCTGTAAACACGATTTCGGTTCGCGTTAAGTCAAATGCACTGGATGCCCGCCCTGCGGGAGTTCCTTTGGTTATCAGCTCTGCATTCACTCGCTCAGAAAATCAACCTAAAGCACCAACCTCACCGATTGTTGACGATGCAGAAAACACATTCGCATGGACGAACGTTGAAGGATTCACGGGGAGTGACTCCTACGAATACTCTCTCGATAGAGGCATTACTTTTACCCCTGTAACTAGCAACCCACAAGCTATCCCTGATGAGATATTTTCCAAGGGGCAAGTCTGTGTGCGAGTAAAAGCAGAATCGGATCCTCTACATGATCCTGGCGAAGCGCTGTGTTCAGACAAGGGCTACTCTGTTACTCCTAATATGCCTACCGCGCCGACATCACCAGTCTCTCACGATGGGGTAGACACATTTGATTGGTCATTCGTTACCGGGTTTTCAGAGGTAACAGATTACGAGATCAATGCACTTAACGCCGGTTGGACAGTGGTTGCTACAAAACCATATCAGCTAAACGACCAAGTTTACGCTATCGATTCAATCCAAGTACGCGTTAAACGAGATCCGATTACGGGTCGTCCTAGTGGTTTAGAGTTGACGAATGATGTGGCGTTTACTGTTCGTCCGTCAGCACCAAGCGCCCCGACGGGTCTGGTGGTTAACGACGCAGACAACACGCTCGATTGGACATACTTCGGTGAATTCACTCAGCCCGAGCACTTTGAAGTCACACTCGACTCCGGCTCAACTTGGACAAAAGTAACCGCTAAGCCTGTAGTCATTGGCAATGTAGACAAGAACATCGCTGAAGTGCAATTACGAGTAAGGCAGAACCCAACTAATGGTATGCCTCATGGCACATCAGCATTAACAACAGAAGCCTTTACTAAGGTGTTTGAAATACCCGCGCCAACCTCGCCTGAAATTGTGAATACATTCACTGCTAGTAACCCAATCAATACCAACGGATTTCAATGGGATTACTTAACCGCCAACGTTGAGGGTCAATCGGTTCGTTTTGACCAAGCCGAATACTATGAGTTCACCAATGACAAAGGCCTCACTTGGCATCCTGTTGTATCAAAACCTCAATTTATTGGCCCAGAAGGGTACGACAAAACCAATGTCGGTGTTCGATTAAAAAGAAATGCGAAACAAGGTGTCTCAAACTCAATCAGCGACACCCTTTGGGCTACAGGTGCTAGTAGTCGCTTCACTGCATTAAAATTCGTACCGATGAAAACCCGTTCGCTGGTCGCTGATTTTAATTACGGTGGCTCATGGAACACCTACTCCCTAAAGTGTA
This sequence comes from Vibrio lentus, assembly GCF_030409755.1. Lineage (NCBI taxonomy): Bacteria > Pseudomonadati > Pseudomonadota > Gammaproteobacteria > Vibrionales > Vibrionaceae > Vibrio > Vibrio lentus. Next base: position 1,512,948 of record NZ_JAUFQE010000001.1, on the reverse strand, counting down.
TTGCTGAATACGATGACAAAGGACAAGGGGAACCGACGTTTTGGGCGGAACGATTCGAATCAGATATCGATACTGTATTCGATAAGATCGCACAAGTAGACGACTGTGGTATCGCGGGTTGGGATCTTCCAGAGAGCAGTGAAGCCATCACGCTATCACAGCGAGACCCAGCAACACTGCCATCAAACTTAAGAGGCTACTTAATATCGAACCAATCTAGAAATACGTTAGCAGATAAAAATGGCGTCGTTGTTACCATAAATAAAGGTCAAGAGCCTGTTGTGCTAGAGGGCAGCAAATTCGCATACCCTAAGTGGCAATTACCGCCTGGAGCGCAGCTAGTTAGTCACATTGATGCTTCAACAACTGCTGTTGAAACCCTACTCAATACACAAAGTTCAATAGTAAAGGCGGCTGAGGCTTACCTAACAACATGGTTAGCAAACAATCAGAAAAAAGCGCAAAGCTACGCGACTTTAGAAACCCAAGCACAAGCTAAAGCTGTTGAACTGGCGGCCTTTACTAAACCATGGTTTAACGAACTGAGTGCAGTGAGCACGAAACTCACCATTTACGAGTTACAGGTATCGGTTGCTCAAAGCCGCACTGATACGGAGAGCCTTGAGTTCATTACCAAAGTAAAATCTTACAAAGAAAAAGCAGCCAAACTACAGCAAAACTCGAACGGGTTAAATGCACTGGTAGAAGGCGCTAAGTTTGCTCAAAAAATGGCGTTCATCCAAAAAAAATCGGTGATGCTAACCGATGCCGCAAGCGCAATAGGATCAGCTTCATTGGCTTCAGAGCTGCATCAAGCAAGTTTGGACCTCTACAATGCAATTTCAGTATTAGAGAGCCAATATGAGCAAGTCGCTGACTTTATTACTCAACTGAATACAGCGACCAACGGAATTGGCTCTGAGTTTGATTCGCTCATCGCTCTATATCAAACACTTGTCAAAGAGATGAGCACAACAGCCACACTCCACGATCTCGCTCAATCTAAGGTGTTAGCAAAAGATGGACTAAAACAAGCAGCAGACAATGGGTTTAGTGTTTCTCAAGCCAACGCAATGGTAAGTAACCGCTTTGCCAAGTTGGATGAACTAGGAAACTACCTACCAAGTGATACTAGCTATCAACAAGGTTGGCGTTGTGTTGAAGACACGAAAATTTCAGGAAAACGTCGAATATGGGCACTGCTTAAAGACGGCCTACCAAATAGCGCAGATGATCTTGCCTATGATGGTTCAGCGACCGGATACGCGAGTATTCTAGGCAGCAATGAGTTACTCGCTAACTCGAATAACAACAAACTGTGTGGTTTTAGTGACTGGGAAGTGCCGCACTTAGCGCAGTTATTGTCGATTAACACCAAAGCTGTCGAAGGTTCAAGTTCGAAAATGACCTTGGATACAGACGTATTTCCAAATTACTTGGGACTAAAGCCAGAATACGACAAATCTTATTTCGATGGTGGAACCACGTTTTATTACTGGTCTAGTGCAGCAAGCGGTGATCAACAATACATCACAAGTTACGACACTAAGGAAAGTAGACAAACTCTAGCTAAAGCTCATACCGATGGTTCTGAAGACAAAGTCGTCTTAGCTCGATTATTCAGAGAAAAGTCTGCTAATTATCAGTATCTAAATGCGCAAGGGACGGTAGTAACCAATCGACAAAATGCAGTGTGTGCTCAAAACACAGACAGCAACTTGGTTTGGCAACTCTTCTCTCGAGGTGACAGTAGCCGTTTCAAGAAATACGTAGATATTGCCCCTCTTATCACAGCACAAAAAACCAAGAGTATTTGCGGAAAAGCCAATTGGCGTTACCCGACAAAAACTGAACTGTATAGCTTATTGCCACTTAATAACGAAGTGTTTGAGTTCAACGAAGCAACTGGTGGTAGCTATAACTACTACATCACCAGCGATGCTACCGACTCACAATATAACCGTTTCGTCGGTTTGAACATGAATACGATGGTGGAAACGCAAGTCTTGATAGAGACCCATTCACCAGCTTATCTATATCGATTAGTTGCAGACTAACGACACCTTTATTAATTATCACAGCAGCCTCGGCTGAGGCTGCTTTCATCTAGGAAATAACAACATGTTGAACAAGAAAAAGCAGCGCGGCGCGGCCGCTATCGAATACGCAATCCTCGCAGCAGCAATGTCAGTGGTTTTACTCAGTTTTGTTGGCGGTGAGAACGGTGAGCTAACAACAGCTATCAGTGACGCCTACGGTACTGTAGTCGAAAAACTAAAAGACGCACAACAAGCCTCAGAGTAAGCCCGTTTATTGCAAATTAAAGGAATAGTTATGACTGCCAAGCGACTCATGTTGCTGTCGTTATTTTGCTCGGTGCTCGGAATATCCGTTTTACTGTTGAGCCAAACCAATAGCGAGTCTGCGACCACCTCTTCTAAACAAGCCGTTAAGCAAACTATCAAAGTGCTGGTTCCAACTCGCACTATCGAGATAGGCCAAACCTACACGCCAAACTCGTTTCGATGGAAAGAAGTTCCACAGCAAGAGTTAGAGAACTACATCGACCACGTGACACCGGAAGATATTTCTGCCGACCACACGATGTCAGGGCTTGCACGTACCAAACTCGTCAAAGACTCAATATTGTCGAAAGCCGACATTACCGAACCCGAAGGTGGCTACTCGCTCTCATTGAAGTTGCAACCGGGCTATCGCGCGATTTCAGTCCCTGTCGATCAAGTCACGTCTAATTCAGGCTTCATTGAGCCGGGCGACAGAGTGGATATTCTCCTACTCGGTTCACAAGATGGAGAGCTACTTCGTTATGGCAATTCATCTCAAGGATTGTACGTTACAACGATAGTTCATGACACAAGAGTCTTGGCATTTAATAACAAGCAAACGGCAGAGTCTTATCAAAAGGCTCGAGAATCTAATGGTTTCGAAGATGGTGTCCCTGACGACAGCAGTGTCTCTTTAGAGGTAACTCCCGAACAAGCAAACCAAGTGGTACTTGCGAAACAATTAGGAAAGTTAACGCTTGTATTGCGTGGGCAAAACGAGGCTCAAAATCAACCTCAACACGCAAATGCCGTGACGCTGAAAGTCATTTCTCCGGACACAACTCAGGTATTACCTGACGTGGGATTAGTGGAATTTAGAGCCGACAATAAAACGGTTAAAACTAATACTGGAGCTGATAACAATGGCTAATATCTGTCGTTGGTGGGGTGTTCTCCTGCTCTCAAGCCTATGTGTCTCTTTTGCATCTGCAGCATCAACATTTGATGTCACGATCAATGAGGCAAGAATGATTCACTTACCCGAAAAAGCGAAATCCATTTTCATCTCGAGCACCCATATCGCTGATTACCAAACCTTGACCAATACCAAGGTGATGATATTCGGTAAGCGAGCGGGCAGCGCTACGATCACCGTTTTGAATGAACAAGAACGCGTGATTTATACCAACAAAATTCGCGTGACACACAACAGCCGCGAGTTCAATGAACTGGTTAAAAACAAGTTCCCAGAAGCGTCAGTCAACGCGGAATCTCTGGGCGGAAAACTCTGGCTTAAAGGACGCGTTCCCTCTCCGATGATGGCACACAATATCGTGTCGCTCGCGAAAGGCTACTTATCCCCGATTGTCGGTTCTACCGAACAACAAGAGAGCTCGAATTCACAGGGAAACAGTAACAACAGCGGTAATTCAACCAATCAAAATCAGCAGACTCAACCTAATGATGATGAGCTGATCAATCAATTGGTTGTCACCATGCCAAATCAAGTCAACATTCGTGTAAAAATCGCTGAAGTCTCAAGAAATGTATCCAATAAGTTGGGAATAAAATGGGGCTCAATCGCTGGCGGTGTGGGGCAATTTTCGTTTTCAAAGCTGCCTAATGTCAGTAGTTGGGGCAAGCCGAGCATTACTGCTCTGATTGATGCGCTAGCAACCAACGGCATGATGTCTGTGCTTGCTGAACCTAACTTGACCGCAATGTCAGGTGAAGATGCTGAGTTTTTGGTGGGTGGACAAGTGCCGCTACCACTGATTACAGCTGACACCACTCAGATTGAATACAAGGATTTCGGTGTGAAACTGAACTTCACCCCAACCGTGCTCAGCCAAAACCGTATCAGCTTAAAAGTGAACCCCGAGGTCAGTAACGTCTCAATCGAGAGCCAACAAGTGATACACGGAACTAACTTCCCTTCTTTTACCACTCGTAGCGCCTCCACCACCATTGAATTGGCGAGTGGGCAGAGCTTCGCTTTAGGCGGGTTATTGAAATCGGAAGACATTGAACAGCTACAAAAAGTACCGCTTATCGGTGAAATACCGGTTCTCGGTAGCCTATTCCGCTCGACTGAATTCACTCGTAGAGAAACAGAGCTGATCATCATTGTAACGGCTTACCTAGTTCAACCTACTCGTTCGGACTCAATGCCACTCCCAACCGATGGCTTAATCCCGTTGAGCGATGTTGAACGTTTACTGGCATGGCCACGGATTCAACAAAAAACATCAAACAATAAAGCGAGTTACACCGACAACCAGAAGCCTCGCTTACTGGGTGACAACGGGTTCTACTACTGAGGACATCATGAACAAATTATCCTTATTACTACCCGCTCTCATTGCGCTTGCGGGTTGCGCGCCAACGCCTACAACCCAACAACCTTCTGTGGATGTGGTGTCCGTGACAAACAAACTGACTTTAACGCTGTCGGGCAAAACGTTATCGGCTCAAGAGAAAGATAACATCTCTGATTTTATTGCTCGTCGAGGCACGCTATCCAACTTAATGGTCAAGATTGAAAATACGACTCAGAAAGGAGAAAGCCAAAGCGAAAAAGTTAGGCTTCACCTGATCGAGTCAGGGCTCTACCCTTCTCAAATTTCAGTATCGAATCCATCGGTACAAGGTAAAGGTGATCTCACGATTTTTGTTGAATCTTATCGTGCCAAAGTAACGGCATGTGACGCGGGTAAAACACCAAGAACTACACTCAACGCTTATCGTACTCAGCGCAATTTTGGCTGTGCGAATGCCAATGCACTGGCGCAAATGGTCGCAAATCCAAAAGACCTGATTGTTGGTCAGCCCATCGACAGTGCACAAGGACAAAAAGCGGTGTCTAGCATCGATAACTACTTTGCGCCACCAGCACAAAACCAACAGACAAACTCTGGTTCTTCGAATACCACGCTAGGAGGTTCGCAATGAATCAAGTACATAACTTAACGGTACTGATCGCGGCATCGGAGCAACTCGATACATTAGCGCTCACATACACACTGAATGATTTCGGTATCAACAACATCACGACCTCTTCGAATCAAGAAGATGACGTGGTGAGACAGGTACTTAAGAACGACGTTAAAACCATCTTCCTCGATGTACTGAATAGCGAATTGCCAGAGTCGAAACAGGTTGTGCAGCGCTTAATACAACGTACTGGCTGCCAAGTTATTGCGATTGGTCATTCAGCCGAAATTTTTGCTTACCGTGGAATGCTCGCATCCGGTGCCAGTGACTACTTAGTCAACCCAGTGACACCACAAGATCTTGAACACGTAACCTTTGTTGCTTTGCAACTCAACAACGAAAAACGAAATGAAAAAATCGTTTCCATTGTCAGTTCAAAAGGTGGCTCAGGAAGCAGCACCATTATAGCGACGTTATCGCAGCAGCTTGCCGAACTCGATAAACGAGTAACTTGTATGGACCTCGATTTTTCGATGGGTGATTTGGATTTGCTACTCAATGTCGAAGGCAACACGGCGTTGGTAGAGCTTTTACAATACCCAGAAAGATTAGAACCTCTCGTATTTGAGCGCAGTGGGATCAGTGTGTCACCCGAGCACACGCTCTTTACCGGTTATCTACCTTTAGACACCACACCATTTTGGCCACAAAAGAGTGCATTCGATCAGTTTACAAAGTTCTGCCTGCAAAGTTCAGACTACTTACTGATCGACATCCCGACCTATTCATTGCGCGACCAGGTTGGCTTTGAATCGCTTAAAGGTGCCGATATCCGAATCATTGTAGTGGAGCCTACACTCAGCTCCATTCGCAATGCCGGTCAGATAATCAAACGACTTCAAAACCAAACGGCTTCACAAACCATCGTGGTGTTGAACCACTGTAAGTCCGATTCCGCATCCCTTATTTCGGTCAATGATGTGAAGAAATCACTCGGTACATCCGTAGACGTCGTGATTCCGTTTTTGCCTAACCATTTCCTGAGCAAGTCATCGCTTGGTCAGCCTGCCCATAAAGGCAATAGGAAAGTGAAGCTCGCGTTTAACTCTCTACTTGAACTAGTCACTGGTGAGCCGCAACAAGGCAGCCGCCGTTTTTGGAAGCGAGGCGCATAATGTTTGGTCAGAACACACAAGCCATAGATCCGATTGAAACGAATAGAGCTCGAACACATGAAGCCCTAACATCAACACCTTCGGTTCGTGAGCATTATCATGTGATTCATGAAGAGGTCATCAAGGCGATCGACCCATCGGTTGTAGTGAGCTTAAGTGCACCCGATCTTGAAGCTAGAATTGCCGAAATGGTATCAGATATCGTGATCTCTAAGCAGTTACCGCTTGGTCACAAAGATGTCGCTCATTCGGTGGAACAATTGCTTAATGAGTTTCTAGGATTAGGTCCACTGCAGCCCTTAATTGAAGACCAAGGCATTACCGACATCATGGTCAATGGGTACCGTGAAGTCTACGTAGAACGCTCAGGAAAATTGCAAAAAACGGCAGTTCAATTTCGCAATGAAGAACAACTTCTCAACCTAGCGCGACGCATCGTCAGCAAGGTTGGACGAAGAATCGATGAATCGAATCCATTAGTCGATGCTCGATTGGATGATGGTAGCCGTGTCAATGTGATGATCCCGCCGCTAGCGCTTGATGGAACCTATATTTCAATCCGAAAATTCAATGAGAATAAGCTAACACTCAGCAAATTGGCTCAGTTTGGCGCAATGTCGAAATCGATGGTCAAACTTATCGATATTATTGTTCGCTCACGCCTTAATGTGCTTGTTGCGGGAGGTACTGGTGCAGGTAAAACCACACTGCTCAATGCAATGTCTTTTAGCATTTCACCTCAAGAACGCATCATTACCATCGAAGACACCGCAGAACTGCGTCTACAACAACCTCATGTTGTTCGCGCAGAAACCCGCCCAGCCAATGCCGAAGGCTTAACGCCAATTACCCAACGAGAGTTGGTGCGAAATGCGTTACGTATGCGACCAGATCGCATCATCTTAGGCGAAGTTCGTGGCGATGAAGCCTTTGAAATGATGCAGGCAATGAACACCGGCCATGATGGTTCACTGTGTACATTGCATGCAAACTCGGCGACTGACGCACTCGTTCGCATGGAAAACATGTTGATGATGAGCCAAGCGACTCTGCCTCTGTTCTCATTGCGTCGCCAAATCGCAGACACCATCGATGTCGTTATACAAGTTGAAAGAATGCGTGATGGCAAAAGACGCATTGTTTCGATCACCGAGGTGCAAGGGTTAGAAGGAGAACAATACATCACTCAAGACTTGTTCAAATTCAAGCCTTTATCAGAGGATCAACAAGGCAACCTGATTGGCGAATACAAGAGTGCTAAGTGCGTACCAAGCTTCAATGAAAAAGCCAAATACCACCAACTCGATGCTCAACTAAGAATAGCGATGGAGCTTGAAGCCTGATGATCTTAGTTCTCACTGTTTTCGTTTTATTTATCGCGATCGGGTTAATCAGGTTGAGCTCAAAGCAAGCCATCGTCAATAAACGGCTGTTATTGGTAAGCGGCAGTCAACGCTCGCTTACAGCTGACGTTTCAATCAAAAAAACCAACCACCAGCGCAGCAACAAACTGCATGCTTTCTTTTTACGAATGAATGCATTGCTGCCAGTTTGGGATAAGTACTTCATTGCTTTATCAGCTATCGGTTTCCCAGCATCAGGCCACATGTTATTTCCCCAACTGGCAATGCATCATCAACTTTTCGCCGCTGTTGGACTTTGGTTTGTATGCACATCTGCCTTGGTGATGTACCGCCGAAAAATGCAGGTAGAAGAGTTCGAACAAGGCATCATCAATGTACTTGGCTTAATTTCTAGAGCTGTGGCTGCGGGGCTCTCAGTCCCACAAGCGATTGAACAAGTGTCAGAAACCCAACCAGGGCTATTAGGACGTGAGTTCTCCTATATTCGCGATAACTTAACGCTCGGTTTAAGCCTTCGCCAAAGCCTCGATGATGCATGCGTTCGCCTTCCTTACAGCAGTTTCCGCTACTTCTCGGTCGCGTTGATCCTGAATCAATCGAATGGTGGCCAACTGCGCGACATTCTTCAAAGCTTAAGCAGAACCATGCATGACAATCGAGCGATGAGAAAAAAGGTCAAGAGCTTAACCTCGGAGCCTCGTATGACAGCCCTCTTTCTTTCTATCTTACCTTTGGGGTTATTGGGTGGTATCTATTTGATGGAACCCGCCATGATAGTCCAATTGTTCAACACAGAGTCGGGACAGCGGGTACTAACCTACGCCGTCATTAGCATCAGCTCAGGCACACTCATTTTGAACGCTCTGACTCGTAACAAAAGGTTCTCATCATGATGTATGTTGCCTTGTTTCTGTTGGGATGTGCATTACTACTGATAGTTGTCGCACGCTTGTCTTCTTTCAAACGAGATGTTGTCGCTGAACGACTGACTCGCGTATCGAGCTACTCCTCTAAGTACACCACCGCTTCAAGTAAATGGCGCTTCCAAGGTGCAAAACCACGACGCCAGAAGTTAATCCTCATTGGCTGGTTGAGTCCTAATGCAGAGATCTATTTTCTTGGCTTAAGACTACTGACGATGGTGACGGGATCTATTGCTTGGTATGTCACTCCAATCCAAGTGCTTAACATGAACTCTGTGGCCGAATGTATCGCAATCGCCATTGTGGTTGGCATCCTGTTCGACCGCATTCTAGATTGGCGCGTGAACCAAGTCCGAATGCAAATTAGCCGCGTTATTCCTGATGCCGTCGATCTGATGGTGGTATGTGTCGCATCAGGCCTAACACTCGAAGCGGTATTTCGCTGTGTCGGTGAAGAGATGCGTGCGATCTCTCCTGCATTGTCACGCGAATGGCTACTCACTGCGACTGAGATATCGGTTCTTGATTCACCACAAACGGCACTTTCAAACCTAGACAAACGAGTCCAGCTTCCTGACATCAACAATATTGTGACCACCATGAATCAAGCGCTTCAATACGGCACACCTCTCGCTGAAGCGTTAAAGCTGATTGCCTCTGATAGTCGCCAATATCACTTCCTAGAGCTTGAAGAGTGGGTAGGAAAAATACCAGCTAAGATGTCGTTCCCTTTAGTGGTCTTCATCATGTTACCTGTCGTGGGCATTATTGTCGTGCCAATCATGTTATCCCTTAAACAAACTCTGGGGGGCTTATGAACAAGATCATTCTCTTGGGTTTAGCGCTGATTTTGGTTGGCTGCCAATCAACGAATAACGTTGAAAAAGAGGCCTCTGAAGACATGAAAGTCGCAGAGGTTGCACTGATGAATGGCAAACCAGAAAGTGCCATGGATCTGTACCGAAAGATGCTGGTATCGAAGCCTGATGACCCACAGTTACTATTGCTAATGGGGTCCGCCGCGAATCAAGCCAGTCGTTATGATGAGGCACTGCATTATCTAAAGCACGGTATCGAGCTCAATCAATCGAGCACGATTTACAGAGAACTTGGCCGCGCGTGGTTGGCGCTTGGTGAGCTTGAACAAGCCACATCAGCACTCGAAGAATCTGTCAGATTAGTTACAACTGATGATGTCGCCCACAACAGTTTAGGCGTGAGTTACTCGCTCAATAAGCAGTATTCAAAAGCGCGTGAATCTTACTCTCATGCCCTCAGCTTGATGCCATCCAGTAATGAGTATCGCAACAACTTAGCCATGGCTTGGATACTCGATGGTAAACCAGAGCAAGGGATTCGAATTCTGCACCCGATCTTTGTCCGAGGTGAAGCGAGCGTAAAACTGCAACTCAATCTAGCACTGGCTTATGCGCTTTCTGGAGACAGTGCGTCCGCGAAAAGTATCGCTCGTGTACATCTATCTCAACCTGAGTTCGCCAACAATAGTCTGTATTACCAAGAGCTTGCTGCTAAAACTGAGCAAGGAGAACAGTGATGCTCTCACGTCAAAAAGGTGCACAGACCGTCGAGTTTGCAATGTTGGTGGTACCGTTCCTGATACTGATCATCGGGTTCTTTGAGATCTGCCGCCTGCTGTTGGTCAACATCATCCTTGATGTAGCCGTTAATGCGGGTGTTCGTGAGGCCAAGACACGGCCGATTAGTCCTATTTCAGACCAAGTTTTTGCCGAGACTATCGCAAAGTTCCCACTGATAGATAAGAGCAAGCTCGTCTTGGATCCATCGCCGCTATACGCCGAAAACTTCTCAGATTTAGTTAATGAGAAACCGGTATCCAAAAGCAGAGCAGTGTTAGGCGAGTACAAGGTGTCTTACTCATTTTCATTTGCCTTATTACCTAATCTATCAACTCAGTTTTCTGAGTCTATCGGCAACATGACAACCTTGAAAAGAAAGGTACTGGTTAGTTATGACAACAAATAAAACACACCTAAAAAAACAAACTGGTTCAGCGGCGATTGAGTTCCCCTTTGTTGTGCTCGCACTCATGATCATTTTGTGGGGGCTTGTTGCCGTTTATCGCTTATTCAGCCTGCAGACTCAACTCGACAGCGTGACATATAACTTAGTCAACGCCGTTTCACTAACGCAACTAAAACCAGAGCAAGGCCCAAACGGATTACCTAATACGTTAAAGGATCAGCTTCTCGATCTCGCCGAACGTTATCTTCCGCAAGACATCAAGCGCAGCGATATTGGGCTGGTACTTGAAAGCCGTGTATTTGATACCACCGCTTCGAACTGGGAATACAAGCACATCCATGCCGGGATCATCTGTCAAAAGTACACACCCATCGATCAACTAGAGACACTTATCGTTGAGGGAAGCGGCGACCCTGCGTTAGTTGGAAGACCATCCACCTTGGTTCAACTCACTTTATGTGTGAATACACCGTTTGACTACAAGCGACTCGATCCTCCTAAAACACTCTCAAGTTCATCAGTCGTGATAGGAAAGCATTATGGTTAAACCAATATTCGGCAGTAATGCGCTTAAAAAACAGCAAGGCTCCATGACCATTTCATTCTTGGCGTTACTGTTTCCCGCGCTTTTCATCGCCGTTGGCACCCTGATGGTCTCGGCTCAAGTAATGGTTTCAAACCGAGCAGCGCAAGCCGCCGATTCTGCCGCATTAGCCTGTGCCTTTGCTGATACAGCCACACTCCCAATGATGCGGGCTTACCAAGAGTACTATAAGCCAACCCTAAAAGGGGTGAGTGGCTTAGAACCAGAAATCATAGGCTCAGAATGCCGTATTAGCCTAGGTTATTCATTGTCACCCTTACTGCCCAACTTCCAATATGAGAGCTATGCAAACAAGGTAACGGCGACGGGTGGTGGTTATAAAAGTGTGGTTGAAAGCAAGCAATCTTCGATTCCAACGGAGCTGGTTTTAGTACTTGATGTGTCTGGATCGATGGGTTCAAACATCCAGTCGTTGAAATCCATTTTATCCAATGCATTGAATACGATTCAATCTCAGAGCAATAACGCTAACGATTTAGATTCTGTAAGCATTTCAATCGTTCCCTTCGACTCTGGAGTCGCAGCGCAACGCCCACATTGGTTATCCAAAGAAGCGGCAGGAATCTACTGTATTGATGGGCTTAGCTATCGCAATGGCAATTTCTCTGCAGCACTGACGGTCGACAACTTAGCGACGCTGCACTCAGAACGCCCTGTGAAGTTTACACCGCCAAGTCAATGGTTAAGCGACTGTAACCAAGACTCACCAATGCTGCCATTAACCAGCGTCTTTTCTCGCGTCCGAAACTCGATAAACAGCCTAACAGCAAATGGCGGTACTCGCTCTTTTCACGGCTTGTTATGGGGAGTGAGACAACTGATCCCTAGCTGGCAACAAGCATGGGGAATCAACGTCAGCACAGTACCTGAAACCAGAAGAAAGCTAGTGCTCTTCACCGACGGTGCTGACGAAGGAGACACGTTTGACCAACTGGTTAACGCAGGGTTCTGTACTACCGCAATCAATCAATATGGCATCGAAATGAACTTCATCGGCTATGGCGTCAGCTCATCTCGAATCGCCCAGTTCGAGCGTTGTGCAGGGAGCCCATCACGTGTGTTTAGTGCCACGAATACCACCCAACTCAACGAGTATTTTTCCGACATTTTAGCCGTTGAATACTCGGCAACAATCAAACTCACTCAAGCATCTAATTAACACTTCTTAATTAGAAAAACTGAACTTTAAACACAGTTAAAAACAATGGAGAACAACATGTTTACACGAGCCTTAGCGTTATTGGCGCTATGCCTTTCTTTACCCGCATTGGCTTATCAAGAAGGCGATTCTTTATCACCAGACGTTATCGAGAAACTGCAACTTAACAACGATGAACTGACCATTATCGACTTCTTTGCAGAGTGGTGCGTCTCTTGCCGCGAAGAGCTACCGGAAGTCAATCAGCTCTACACCGAACTCAAAGGCACTGGTGTCACGTTTAAAGGCGTGGACGTTGATGAAGATGTTGAGGTTGGCTTGGCGTTTCAAAAGCAGCTCGGACTGGAATTCCCTGTTGTTAACGACCCTGAACAAGCATTAATTGCCGAGTTCAAGCCGATCGGCATGCCAGCGCTTTATTACATCTATCAAGGCAAGGTTATCAAGATTCGTTTTGGTGCCATCAACCACATTAGCGACGTCATTACTGACGACCTCAC